>CAMDNO010000151.1 GCA_945902955.1 Porphyromonas cangingivalis | reverse complement strand
GACTGGTTCAGGTTGGCCAGAAAACTCCCTTTGGGGTTGTAGCTCCGGTGTACTTCGTCCAGAAAATACACCCGCTGTATGTCTAACTGATAATCGTTGTTGTGCAGCACATCGGGGTCATCCTGAAATTTCTGGATATTCACCACCGTAATCTCAGCTTTTCCCGAATGGTTGTGTATCACCTGCGTGGATTTGATATCCTGTGCAAAGGCTTCGCGCGAATTAATCTCGTGCACCACCAGTCCGCGGGCTTTAAACTCGCGCCCTGCCTGAATCAGCAAATCGAGTCGGTCCACAATAAAATAAAACTTAGGTATAACCGCTTTTTGTTGGAAATAATCGGTCAGGTACTTGACGTTGTAAAAGGCCAGTGCCGTTTTTCCGCTTCCCTGCGTATGCCAGATAATGCCTTTTTTGATACCCTCGTTCAGTTTGGCTTCAATGGCTTTGGTGGCAAACAACTGCGGATAGCGCATAATGTGTTTTTGAAGTCCGGTGGAGGTTTTCACGTAGGCTATGCCGTATTGCAGCATAAACGCCAACCGTTCGGGCTTAAAAATGGAAGTACAAATCCGGTGCGTGGGAGAATCCGGGTTTTTATTGGTCAGGAACTCTGCGGCATTTTTAATGCTCAGGCAATTGGTATCCTGCAACACATGCGTTTCCAGTTTGTCATCTTCATCAGCCAACAACTTGCTTAAGTCGAATTTTTCTTCTTCTCTAAAATAGTTGAAGCTGGATTTTTGATAAGAGGCGGTGGCATAAAAAGCCCCCTCGATGGGCTGTATGGAATTGGCGTCGTATTCCATATTGTTCGAGAAAACCATCAGTTGCGTAATGTTCACAAACTTGCGGAATTTCTTATTGCTGAAACGGGTCTGTATGCGTTTGTGTTCGGCGAGTATACCATCCAGATTATTAGGCTTTTTCACCTCAATAAACACCAGCGGCATTCCGTTTATCAGCAGGGTAATATCGGGTCGGAACTCTTCATCGTCCTTCCGGCAGGGCAGTTCAGTGACTACATGCAACGAGTTATTCGCAAAATTCTCAAAGTCAATCAGCTTAATGCCCGAACGATTAATCAGTTTCTCGTAGAAAGCCCGCCCCAGGTCTTCGTTTTCCAGACAAAGCAACACTTCATCCAGCACCCGCTGCACATCTGATTTGTCTAATTCGGGATTAATACGCTGTATACTTTTCTTAAAAATATCCGTGAATATATTCGTCGATTCGTCCCATCGGGTATCCTTCAACGATAGATAACTGTAACCCAAGCGGCACAAATGCAGAATGGCAGGTATCTTTACACGTGTATTTTCGTTGAAGTGCATAGGCAGTTAATTCGTCGTTTTTTCAAAGCTACAAAACTACAAAAAATACTTTACATTTTAGCTAATTTGTTAAACTAATATTTTCGCGTTTTCAGACCTAACAGGTTTCAAAAACCTGTTAGGTCTTGTGGTTTTTGAAACCTGTTAGATCAAGTATTTTTTTACCTTCTACTTTCTAACTTATTTTCTTTCTCTTTAGCATAGATTTCAAAAGCGGTTTTAATACTATCAATAAACGGAGTCATATTAATTTTGCGATTGGTAGCTTTATTAAGCGTACTATCTGCATATTTTATTTGCAGCCCTAATATACTCTGAAAATACTCCAGCATTTCTTTGCGCGTCAGCGGTTTGCCATCGGCTCGCACTATGCTTTCGTTTTGGTACAATGCCGCAAAGAGTTCCAGAAAATCGGTATCGGAGGAGTTCCATTTGAAGGGAGGGGTTTGTTCGACACTAATTGGAGTTTGAGAATTTAAACGTTGTTCAATTTCTACCATCTTATTAATTCGTCGTAATTCCACAGCGCATAAGTCCTCAAATTTAGAATAATACTTTACCGTTAATTCATAATAGTTACCAAAATCTCTGTCGTGTATAAGCGTATCGTTCTGTAGTTGCCACTGTTCAAAATCGAATAATCGGTCGTTTATAAGGTTTATTTTATCAATAGTTTTTGTTAGTTCATCACTTTCCACTTTTAATGCATTGAAATCAAAACGTTTATCCAACTGATATTCAGGCTCAGGGGCTTTTACAAACACATCGTTGGGTTTGTTTTCCACAGGTAACTTTTTATTCATTTCAGTCTCGAAATAATATTTCAATGTATTAGTAAAAAAAGGTAAATCACTTCTTAAAGTACATGCTTTTATTTCGTTAATATAATACTCAATGTCCTTTTTCAGTTTAATCAAAAACTCTACTTCGTAGCCTGTTTCAATAATCCATCTGTTTTGTTCTTCATGATAAAGATTAATATTGATTAGGTATTGAAAAATAGCTTCCACATAGTCTTCAACAATATGAATGTCTTGATAAGTGTTTATATTCACTTTTAGCTCTACAATAAAATTATCAAAGTGTGTTCTAAAGGCTTTAGAGTCGTATTTTTGCTTTTCATTTTCAGAAATAGATTTGCTCTTTTTGTCCCTGTTTTGGTATTTATCAAAATCAGTCATAGCTGACTCTACAAATAAATTAAAAATTTCGGCTTTTTCTGTTTGCATAAATTTTTTATAATTAAAATTGTTTGTTTTGCCAATATTTCGGTGCTCCCGATGCTCGGGATGTACCAACTGCACCTGTTTGTTTTCTGCCTCCCCGCACCCGTCGCGCCAACACGCTTCGCATTTCACATTCGTTCGGCGACGGGTTGTGTACACCCCCATTCAGCTGTCATCCCGTCTGAAAGGAGGGATATAAGTCTTCATCCTTTCTCACAGTATGAAAAGACATTTTGAGTGTATAATTCCTTACTACATTATATTTCTCTTTTCAGTCGAAACGACAAGGTATCGTAAAAAAAATCCCATAACCAACCGCTGCATTATTACCTGCCTGCGAATTGTTATGGAACTTATCAATTAATGGCTAAAACTATGCGTTGTAGCCTAAAATAGAACAAATTGATAATCAAACAATTAAACTTCGCAGTCAAATATATTCCGGTTAAGAATATGTAGACCTCAAAAAAACCATTAATTTTTCAAAAAAACAAATACTATAAATGGTTATTTGTGTGGTTCTGTATCTTTATATAAATACAACTTGGAATAATTGTAAATACATATATCCTATATATATCCTACATATAAACTACATTTAACCTACATATAAACTATACCTATAAAGATATAGGATATATGAAGGATATTCATACTATATATCAAGTATTAATAAATTATGCATATATTTGCAAAGCTTTATTCAACGGACAACGGACGACGGACGATAGACGGTTGATGTGAAAATGTGGTGATATGCCCCGATAGCAATTCGGGAGTGTTGATGTGAAAATTGTAAATGGTAACCCCGATAGCTATCGGGGTAAATAGTAAATGAATAAATGGCAATAGTAAAAGGTGTTTTTCAGGTAACGGGTAGTGTGGGCGAATTGAGTTTTTACACCCGCCGCGGCAGCGATAAGGTAATAATGCGTACCAAAGGCGGTGCGAGTGGCGATAAGATAAAACATCTGCCGCAGTATGCCGGCTTTCGCAATCAGCAGAAAGAATGGAGTGGTGTTACCAAGCTAACATCGGGTGTTCGCATGGCTTTTGGAGGGTTACACCGCATTGCCGATTACAACCTCATGGCTCCACTCAATGGCTTGGCGAATAAAATGCAAAAAGCAGATATTACTGCCGAAAAAGGGCAACGCCCCGTGCAATTGTCGAACTTCAAACAGGCTTTAGATGGGTTTAACTTTAACCGAAATCAGCCTTTTAATTCAGTGCTTCGCGTATCAATTAATTTTGAAATGGACAGGGCTGAACTAAAAGCAACGGTAAGTATTCCGCGTATCAATACCGCTATTGATTTGGTAAACCTGCAACGTCTACCCTATTTTCGACTGTTGGTGGCAGTGGGCACCGTTTCGGATACGATTTATAATGAGGGGTTAAGTGATTATCTGCCTCAAGTGGAAGGTTTGCATGGTGCTTCGGCTACTGTGAGTAGTGGGTGGTTTGCTGCCAATGCCATTGTAGATGAGCAACAATTAGTGGTGCAGATGTCCGACAATCAAAAATCCCGCCTCACCGACAGCGTAAGCGTGATACTCAGCATGGCCGTAGAGTTCGGGACTATTGGAATTACCGGCGAACCCGTAGAAGTGAAATACGCAGGAAGCGGTAAAGTGCTGAAATGTATCTGATAAGATTTTGGGAACCAAAAAAAACGGGTTGTTTCAATTGATTTGAAACAACCCGTTCTGGTTGTAAACGAAAAAACAAACTTACTTCTTAATAAATCGGTTTGAAAGAACTGTACCCATGTAATTAACACGTAAGGTATAAATGCCCGGGATCAAATTGCTTACATTTATCGAGTTTGTAGTAACTGCGGTAGATAATACCAGCGTACGACCTGTGCAATCAACAACTTCGAGTCGCTCAATTCCTTGCGGATTGTAACCGAAATTCAAGGTGTTAATTACAGGGTTTGGATAGATAGCTTTGTTACCCAGAGTTGGATTACCATAAGCAGCCGCAGTTAAGCTAGCCTCAATGTTTGCCCCAAAATCTTTCCATTGGATAGCTTCTTTGTATGCATTGCCAGAGCCTATTGGTACATAAAGTTTACAGGTACTTTTATTTACTCCTTCAAAAGTGTCTTCATTATTTGATAGATCAATTGGCGTTTTTGAAAAGGAATAAATTTTCGCTAAATTAGTGCAACCTAAAAACGAATAATCACCAATAGAGCTTACAGACACAGGAATACTCACGCTTGTTAATTCTTTGCAATTAGCAAAAGCATAGTTCTCAATTTTTGTAACAGAGCTTGAAATGCTGTATGCGCCAGTTTTAGCTGCTGGAAATTGAATTAAAGTAGTGTAATCTTTATTGAATAAAACACCTTCTTGGGAAGCAAAGTTTTGATTTTCTGGACTTACAATTAAATCCTCTAATGACGAAGTTTTATTGCTTTCAGCATTTATTGTGATCAATGCTAAATGACCTATTGTTTGAACAGATCTTCCAATATAGATGTTTTTTAATGCAGTGCAACCAGCTAATGCAAATTTGCCAATTGCAGTTGCCGTATTTGGCATTTTAATTGAAATAAGGTTTTCTATATCTGTAAGGGCTGAGTCAGGAATTTCATTTGCAGCAAAAGTTCCAATTAAGTTACTATCAGTTTCATCTCCAATGTACTCCACTATCTTAGCTCCACTCAAATCCAACATTTCAAGTAGGGTCATATTCTCGCGTATAATCACAAAATCGCGCGCATCAATTTCACCGGTAACCGTAAGTTCGGTAATATTGTTGGCATTAAAACCAGCATTGTCAATTGCAGCAGCCAAACCACCCGCTGTGGCCGAAACCGACAACCTTCCATCGCCAGCGGCTTGGATTATTGTAATGGTTTTGTCGGCTGCATATAAGGTTTTTAAGGTTATAGTGGCTTGTCTTTCTGTAATTGTGTTGTTGGCAGACACTCTAAATGCGAGTGCTTTATTTCCTGTATTGTTGGTTGTTACCGTTAGCCAAGTTTGATTAGAACTTGCAGTCCAGTCCGTATTGCTGTTTACATTTACCGAATTGGTATTACTTGCAATTTTGGATACATTGACAGCAGAAGCAGAGACGGTTAATGTAGCTTCCGACTCATCCACGAATTTGACATCTAAATAAGCCAACCGATTTTTAATCCAACTTGACATATAGTTTAAATTCTCGGCATCGTGTTTGTAGGTTGGCCATGCCATAATTTCTCTTTCGTAAACGCCATTTGTTACTAAAGAATCGTGGTTGGTGTTAAACAATGACATTAGGTAATCCTGAGTTACAACATCCGACCGTAACTTTAGCCATTTATCTTTTACTGCCTTTTTGAACCCGTCTGGACTAAAATCTTTAATCAATCTCTGATAAAAACCATTAGACAACAAATCGTTTGTAGTATTGTCGTTTGTTCCATCCCAAATTGTGCCAAAAGATCCATCTAAGTCCCAAGGCACGTAAAAATACTTGTCATTAGTATCGTATTTTGCAATGTAAATATTCTTACCTGCATTGTCTGTAGCCCTCAATAGATTCAGAAAAATATAGTAATCTACCAAATTGTTGAATTCAAAACGGTTTTTGTAATCCGCATAGAAATTCTGATTTGGAGTATTAACCACAAAGTTAACAAACCCATGTATGTTTGACCAATTAATCTCTTCTTCGGGGTGTTTATATTCAAAACCACTCCAAATCAACGATTTATTATCATAAGGGTAAACATACAAAAATGTACTTGCTCCCCAGCTTACCCCTTTGTATAATTCCCCTCTGATAGTGCCATTGTGCTTTTTTAGCTTCAACTGTTTTCTATTTACTTTTTCACCTAAGCAATATAAACCTCTATATTCATTGTTTAAAAAAAGCTCCACATACCTCATTCTTATTCCATTAATTGCATCGGGTTCTTTGGCTTGATAATGAAGTTGGTTTATCATACGCCACAATTCATTATTTGTTTTGCTACGAACTCTTAAGGGCTCGTTATACATAGCTTGCAAATTCCAATCATCGTTTTTTACCATGTCTAATAAGGCATAATCATGTGTTTTAATTCCCTCTGTATCATCCCAAAATTCAAATTCCATAGGCTTTTTTGGCCAAGATTGAGACGATGCACCTCTAAACTGTATGCCAATGTTAGATTCCAAAAACTTATCATTGCTTTCTATCATTTTGAAGCTTGCCAAAACATTTGAAGCATCTATTATTGTATTTGGCGTGTTGATACTAATTATGGGTAGCTGAGTGAAGTAGAGTGTGAAATTTGAATTTTGGGATGGAATAAATATTTCATAAGCCTTACCTATTTCAACGGTAGCGATAGGATCCGAAAACACACATGCCTCATTTAGAAGCACTTCGGCTTTGGCATTTGTCCAAGTTGAATTTACATAGTCAACTTTTATATTGGTGAGTACTAACTTTTTATCTACATCAATAAAATATTGATGTTGTTTTATTTCAATTCTGTCATTTGCTATTGCTATTGTACTAAATAATAGAACTAAAGTTGTAATAAATAATGTTTTCATTGTTTGTTTTATGTGAATATAGTTGACTCAATGACATTTAATCGGTATCGATAGGGCAACCTACTGTATCGACACTTACATCTGCATGCTTATCAGCACATTATCTAATTATTCAGGAACTTTGTTGCTATCCGCATCCAATGGTTTTTCTTCCTTATCAACAATTACTTCATTAGGAGTTTCGGGACTAATATTGCTCCTATCACTTAAACCGTCTTTATCTTTATCCTTTCGATTTCGGAAAACAATATTAAAGCCCATTGCAAAGTTAAATCTGTCCGTTTTATAAGGCAACTTCAGTCCGTTTATACTACCGAAAATGGGTATCGACGACAAATCATCAGGGTCAATATTTAATACCGAATACGGAATAGTTGAATGATTAACAGGTATATAATCAGTTGTAATAAATGCATTTAAAAAGCCCAATCTTAATCCTAATCCGGCTCCAATACTGCTTGACCTACCATTTATTAGTGAATAAGATAGCGACACGTTAAACCAATTTATTGGCCGCAAATTTAACGAAGTAGTAATATCTTGATTTACGCCATTGTTGTGAAACATTGTTGTTGAAAGTAATCCTAAACTTATCGCATTTTTAAGAATACCAACTTCGGCACTCGCATTCATTTTTGGAGATGTATTTGTTGTGTATGCACTTAATGAACCATTACTAAACTTAGTTGATTCACTAAGATCATTCGTTAAATCGTCCATTATTGTAGTCGTATTTAAACCTACAACTAAATCATTTGTATTAAATGTTCCTAAACCATCAAAAGCATAATCCGATTTAATTGTTTTATTAACTACATTTTTTGACCAAATTATCATTCCTAAATCAGTTATAGATGCTCCAATAGTCAAAAAGCTTAACGGTTTATAAGTAAGTCCTAAATCCACTGCACCTCCAACACCAGCTGGATTTACAAATTCCATTATATCTGAAGGAAATGAAGCATTTACAGAACTTAAGTCATTTCCAATAGAAATACTTGCAGGCGAGGAAATTTTCATTTCACCAGTTGCATTTAACTTCCACTGATCAATACCTGTTGTTAAATCGAAGTTTGAGAATGTAGCAGAAGCATTACCAATACCATGCAGGTATTTTAACTTAAAGCCATAAGACCATTTTTCTTTGATGTTTTTTGAATAACCCAAAGCAACTTCAGTATATGCATTTGCTCCTAAAGTTAATGTTTTAAAATCAAATTGATTGTCATTAAGTGGATCAGCTTCATTTGCAAAACCATACATAAACATTTTAATCATATCCTTTGGTAGTCCAACAGAGGTTGAAACTTTAGTAGTAACTCCAAAACTAATATAGGAATCTTTCGATCTAAAACCAAAATCGAGTATATTTAATTGAGTCTCAAAGTTTAATTGAGTGGTTGGATTTAAAGCGTTAAAAACATCTGCTTTGGGCGTCGCTAACGAACTTAAAGTAAACGCATTATTCCCAACACCAACTTGTAAATATCCAAGCAGTGGCAAACCAAAATAAAAACCACTTAAAGGCTGGAAGGCCGGATTAAGATAATGTCTGACTGGTGCGTTCTCGAGAAAATATAGATTATTGATTTGTTGAGCAGAAACTAAATTGGAACTTAGAAGCATTCCAATTGACAACACGAATGTTATGATATTATTTTTCATAAATGACAATTTAATAACTCTCACTAATTAAATTTAATTATTGAACCTCCTTTTAGATAGGCCCCAAATTTAATTCTAAAGCTGTTTTCCTTTTCGAAAATCATAATTGAATTCTCTTTACTATCAATTCTCACTTCGATTATCACTTGTTTTGCTAACTTCAAGTTTTGCATTTGTTCTTTAGTTAATTTTAATGTAATCAACTTGGGTTCCAGTTTTGTATAATCCACTTTATTTTGATCTGTAAGTGTTGGAGCTGGAATTACGGGGTCTTCTAATACATTCATATTTGGTATTTCCGTACCATCTTCTTTTATGAATCTCAAACCTAATGTAGTTTTTACAGGCAAACCATTTGTTACTTTTAAAGCAAATGCCGCACTTGAAATTATATCATCTTTAAGCAAACTATCAAACTTTATCGTTTTAATAGTATCTTTCAATACAAACCAACTTCCAGCATTTAATTTCAATGGAACTTTAATATTTAATTTTGCTTTAATCAACTGATTAGGTGCTACAAAATCAACAGGCTCCTCAGTAGTTGGTGTTTTGCTTACTCTAAAATTATACAGATCAAATTTATAACGTAATAAATCTGGTAAAAAATCTTGACTAAACAATTTATCAATTTCTCCCTCGGCAGGTAATTTACTTAACTTCTGTTTTGATGTCCCTGGAGCATCACCATATTTCATTACCCTTTTAATATCCAAAGCTTTAGAATCAGATTTAATGTTATTTTCGGTAAAACTAGCTTGTATTATATTTGACGGGTTACTTGCTTGTAATGCTTCTAATTTATCAATATTTAATCGAAGGTTCATTCCAAATGTACTTTCCAAATCAAAATTAATCTCAGGCTCAACCATGAACTTCCCATTCGTAGGTATTTTCGAAATAAAACTAGACAGGTCTACAATCTGTTCTTTCGACGAATCGGTAAGTGTTGGATTAAAATATCCAAACAATACTTTAGGTTCAATCTTAGTATACTTAAAATTTATAGTAATTTTAGAAGTTGGATTAAGTACAGTATTAGCAGCTTTAAGTTCTATTCTCATCACATTTGGAATTTTTGATGCAAGATTGGGTAAGTTTATTGTAAGTGCAGGCATATCCAATTCTTCTAATTCACCAAATGGTTTTTGTGGTTTAAACGAAATTTTAGAACTTCCATCTGAGTCAAATGTTAGTCTTTCTGAATCAAAATTGTATATAATTTCAATGTCCGAAGGTTGAATTTCAGTATTTTCAACAGTAATAATGATACCTATTTTAGCCGATTTAGCTTGAATTTGATCTATTCGCTGATCATCAGGATTGCCATTAATTCCTAAATCCATTTCATTGGGTAAATCAATAGCTCTGACTCCGTTGATAACTGGTAAGAAAAAAATATTTTCCAAGGGTAAAACTGTTGGAACTGCGTTTCCTAATGCAGGAATTTCGTTAATAACCCATTCAAGACTATCATTGAAATTCACAAAAATATCACTACCTTGTGAATCTAAAAAGTCAAGAGTCTTAAATTGATTTAAGACATCATCGAGTGTAATCACAGCTTCACCTACCGGCATTATAACTGATTGATCAAATTTTATCTCTTTAAACTTATTTTCCCAATCAACTTCAGTGGTGCAAGACACAAACAGCAGAGTTGCTAAATTAAAAGTTAATAATCTCTTGAGATTAAATTGTTTTTTCATATTGTGTAGTTCTATAGATATTTAGCTTAAAAAACCGAGCAAAATTTGTTTTTACCTGTTTAATGGGTTTGCCAAAAGGTCAAATTATTTTCCAAAAAGTAAAAACATTTTAGTCCAAATTGATTTTAACACACAACCAAGAGGCTTCCCTTTTGAGACAGCCTCTTGGTTCTAAACAAAAAAACAAACTTACTTCTTAATAAATCTATGCGAACGAATAGTACCCATGTAATTCACACGTAAGGTATAAATACCCGGTATCAAATTGCTTACATTAATCGAGTTTGTAGTAACTGCGGTAGATAATACTTGCATACGACCAGTACAATCAACAACTTCGAGGCGCTCAATTCCTTGCGGATTGTAGCCGAAATTTAAGGTGTTAATTACAGGGTTTGGATAGATAGAAAATACATTTGCAGCTTTATTGGCAATTAAATTACCAGTTGGCGTATCTTTTACCTTAATAACTACAATGGTAGTTGTGTAACCGGAACTATTTGAAGCAGTTACAGTATAATCTGCCTGAGCCGCAACCGCCGTAGGCGTTCCACTAATAACACCAGTAGTTGCATTTATATTTAAGCCTGCTGGCAATTCCGGACTTACCAAATAACTTGCTACGGTACCCGTTACGGTTGGACTTGCAGAAGCAATCGCTGTTCCAACGGTAGCAGTAATTGGTGAAGCTAC
>CAMDNO010000150.1 GCA_945902955.1 Porphyromonas cangingivalis | reverse complement strand
AAAGATGCTTCTTTTTTGCCCCATTTTGGTAATTTACAACACGCTATTGATAGTTGTGGGGTTGGTGATACAATTTATGTATATCCTGGCAACTATAGCAGTATTGAAATTAAAAAGCAGTTGGCTATTTTTGGTGTGGGATATTTTATTGCTGAAAATGCTAAAGACTCTCTTACTAGTTTTGCAAGCACTAGTAATGTAGATAATGTAACTTTTAGTACAGGCTCAGACTTCTCACTAATCAGTGGTATCTCGGTTGGAGGTATTACTTGTAATAATGTAAACAATATTACAATTTCCGGGAATAAATATGGAGGAATTTCTTTGAATAATACTAAATACTTGACAATAAAAAAGAATATTGGCGGTTCTATAACGGGCATAAGATGTTCTAATGCTTTGATTTCAAATAACATTTGGAGTGGAGGCGGTCAAACTAACGGTGTTAATTTTGATGAATATTCTAACGTTATCTTGCAAAATAATTACCTACAATGTAGAATTGTAATATATAATTCAATTGTATTTAATAACATTGAAGATTATAATCCACGTAGTTATGATTATAATTGGTACTATCTATATTCAAGTTCTCTTAATAATTGTAATTTAATGAGTAATATTAGTACAAATGGTACGTTTGGTTCTGGATCCAACAATTTTTCTGCAAGTTTTGAACAACTATATCCCAATGGAGTGTCAGCAGATAATTATAAACTACCCCAAAACTCAATAGCCAAAGGCAAAGGCTTAGGTGGAGTTGATTGCGGTCCTTTTGGAGGCGATGACCCATATTGTTTGTCAGGGTTAAACTATATACCTACAATAGCAAAACTGAGTATGCCAATAAAAGCAAATGGCAATAATGGACTGCCAGTCAAAGTAATTGTTAAATCAAACAAACCATAAAAGTCATGAGAACAAGATTATTAATCATTTCATCATTATTAGTAGGAAACTTAATTAATGCAGCCATTCTGCGCGTGTCAAAAGATGCTACTTATTTACCACATTATTCTGAAATTCAGGCTGCAATTGATGGTTCAGAAGCTGGGGATAGTATTTATGTTTATCCTGGAAGTTATGGAAATGCAACTATCAAAAAGGAAATTGCCATTTTTGGAGTTGGGTATTTTTTAGTTGAAAATGCTAAAGAATCTTTGACAAAATTTGTTTCTCCAACTAAAGTAGGTACAATTACATTTAAATACGGAAGTAATAATTCTATAATTTCAGGACTATATTCAGGTAGAATTTATTGTGATACAGTATCAAACATCAATATATCAGGCAATAGAGTAAATGGTATATCCTTACGTTCATCGAATAATATTCATATTCACAGATGTTATTCAGATGAATATATAGATGGAGCAAATTCAAATGGAGTTATTATAAATAACAATATAATTGCAAATTATATTGCATTTGATTCTGAGTCAAGCCTCGATATATATAACAACTACTCATCATGGGAAATAAATGTTTCAAATTCAAATATTTATAATAATATTAATAATTGCCCTGGAAGTTATTGGAATGGCTATCGTAATCACTCTCAAGCTAATTGTTTGGCAAAAAATAATATATATATGACAAACGGATTTGGTACTGCAGAAAACAATAATTTTCAAAGTAATTCAGAGCAAATTTATCCAAAGGGACTAATTAACGACAACTATAGACTTACAGAAGGTTCTACAGCAATTGGTAAGGGTATTGGAGGTGTTGACTGTGGGCCTTTTGGAGGTGATGACCCATATTGTTTATCGGGTATTAATTATATACCTACAATTTCTACATTAAACATTCCAAATCAAGCTTCAAATACAAGCGGTCTAAAACTTAATGTAATCGTTAAATCAAATAATTAGTACAAATATGAAAAAGTTATTTATTTTTGCCATTCTATCGTTCTCTCTATATAGTTTTCTTAATGCAGCCATTTGGCGGGTATCTAAAGATGACACATACTTACCCCATTTTTCAGAGATACAAGCAGCTTTAGATGGGTCACAGGCTGGGGATACGATATATGTATACCCGGGAAGTTATGACAATTTATCCATAAGCAAATTAATAACAATTATTGGTTCGGGATATTTTCATGTTGAAAATTCAAAAGACTCATTAACGCGAATTACTACTGACATTAATATTCATCAGATTAACTTTAATAAAGGTAGTGATTATTCATGTTTAATTGGCATGGCAATGCATAATTCTGGTCATTCTGATGGAGGAATTTATATTGAAAGTTGCTCCAATATACAACTTATAGGTAATAGAATTACATCTTTGTCAATTAACAATAGCAAGACAATAAATATTCAACGTAATTATATTACAGGCAGATATTATAGAGCAATTGATGGTGGTAATAGTAAAAATCTAATCTTTAGCAATAATATAATTCATACTTCAATAGGATTTGATAGCAATTCAGATGCTATAATAAAAAACAATTATATTGGAGGAGACCTAAACGTTACCAACTCAATGCTTGAAAACAATATATTAATGGGGCAAAACTTTAGTATATCAAGTAGTTGGGAACAATTTAATATTTACAAAACAGGATGCAACATACCAACATTATCTGCAAATTCAAAATTTGCAACTTATCAAGAAGTTTTTCCCACCAATCCTGTTTCAGACAACTTTCAACTTTTAGCAGGCTCTACAGCAAAGGGTAAAGGTAATGGTGGCACAGACTGTGGTCCTTTTGGAGGATTACAGCCTTATTGCTTGTCTGGAGTGCTTGCCATTCCTTCAATTGTAAGTCTGTTTGGTGAACCACAAGTTTCTGCCGAAAGCGGTCTGAAAGTGAGAGTAAAAGTAAGAAGTAATAGGCCGTAAAGATAATTTGAAATAATGAAACAACCAATTCTTACTCTTTTAGTAGCAATATTTGCATTAAGTTCAATAACTGCTCAAGTAACAAAAACAATAAATGTAACTTCGGCAGGGACATTGACTTCGCTATTGACTTTTGAAGAGAAGTCAACCATTACTAATCTAACAGTTACTGGTAACATTAATGCTATAGATTTTAAATGCATGAGGGATGAATTAACTGTTTTATCAGAATTAAATCTAACATTGTCAAATATTGTTAGTTATACAGGAAGTGAGGGTCCAATATCACCAACTTCTACTACATATCCGTCAAATGAACTTCCACAGTATTCATTTCAAAATAAATCAAGTTTAAAGAGTTTTATATACCCGAGTAAAATTAGCTCGATAGGATCTTATGCATTTAAAAACTGTAGTGGATTATCTGGAGTATTAAACATACCGACAACAGTAATCTCATTAAAACTTGGTGCATTCGACAATTGTACAAATATTACAAGTGTTATAATCCCAAATTCAGTACAAATAATTGAAGGTTGTGCATTTATTAGATGTAGTGGACTTGTCGGCACATTATCAATCCCTAAATCTGTGGTCTGGATAGGAGCATACGCTTTCAAAAACACTGGAAATTCTGATTTTATGGTAGATCCCGAGAATCAATACTTTTCAAGTGTAAATGGTGTACTGTTTGATAAAAATCAAACTCGACTTGTTAAATATCCAACAAATAAAATAGGGACATACATTATTCCAAATACAGTAACAACAATTGGCATATCTGCATTTGCCTCTTGTGACAATTTAATTGGAGAAGTAGTTTTTCCAAACTCAATAACATCAATAGAAAGTTCTGCATTTGAGAATTGCACCAAAATAAGTGGCAAAATTAATTTACCAAAAAGTATAACATCAATCGCTGATTTTTCATTTAGCGGTTGTACAAGTATTAATACACTAATAATCCCTGAAAAAGTAACGACCATAGGGCAATATGCATTTTATTATTGTATCGGACTAAAAACAATAAACACTCAAGCTAAAGTGCCACCTCTAATCTATGAAACATCTTTTTACTTAGTTTTTGCGAATCAAGTAGAAGTGCCTATAGGAACAAAAAATGCTTACCAAACTAGTTTGGGCTGGATGAATTTCAGTAATTATATTGAAATTGCAACAGGAATAAAACAACAAATAATATCTAATTTCAAAATATATCCAAACCCTGCTACCGATTATATCGATATTTCTGGATTGTTGGAATTGACAAAAGTCGAAGTTTACAACCTTTCTGGCAAACTGTTCAAATCCAACAAATTAAGTTCAGAATCAAACAGAATCGACATAAGCACATTGCCGAAAGGAGTTTACTTAATTAAAGGATTTACTGAGGGAAGAGTGAAAGTTGGACGTTTTGTGAAAGAATAAATTGAAGTATTATATAAAACGGTGGTACCCGAAAATCCGAAGAAGAGTAGGGAGAAAAAAAATACAAAAATGAAAGCAAAGTTAGCACTTATAATCTCAATTATATTTTTCATTCAGTCTTGTGTTACGTATAAATTGACTCCTGACATTCAGGGAAATATAAATTTTGGAGGTCTTGATGCTAAAGTTATGATTATCCCTGATTATTTAACTGGTTCCAAACCTCGTACTAAAACCCTATCTGGATTAGTCATTCTTGCGAGCATAACTGGTGTAATTGTAACTGCAAATTATGTTTATCTTCTTGGAGTTTTAGGAAGTGCTTTATTTCCGGCAATTGCAAATGCAAATGCAAATAAAAAGATTCCTACAGAAGACAAACATATAACAAAATGGTTGAAAAAATATAATAACGACAGGTCGGAAAATTTAAAATTATATAACTTAAAAGGAAACCAATATGTTTTGTTACCAGATAATGCCTCCAGTTTGTTTGCAGCATCGAATTTTGATGAAGTAATTTTTTATGCAAACAATTTATTTAATTCAGAGTCAATAAATGGCTTTATAAGTAGATCATCATCAACTTTAGATAAAAAAGGGTTAGAGCAGTTAATTAAATTATACCCAACTAATATAGAAATAGCAAGGGCAAAAAAACAATATGTAGATAAAGCTGAAAATATAAATACTTTAGTGAGCTCAAATTCGAAATACAATTCATATACGAAAGATGAATTAATGTATCGAGCTGCTCAAATGGTTACTAATAATTCTGAATTTGCCGATTATCGTTTAAATTTTGGAAGAAAAACTTCACATGACGATTTTATAATTGCTAAAGTTTTAAATAAAAAATTACAAATTTATGAAATCCATCAACTTATCGAATTATACCCTAATACTTCAAAATTATCCGACCTTGTAAATCAAGGTGTTTTACTTTCAAATAGTTTTGATGAATTAATAAAATTTACAAAGTATGGAGATAAGTTCAAACAAGACATTGCAAACAAGGCTGAGAATATTGTGAAAGGAGATCCGCTGTCATACTTTAGAAACTTTATTATTAATTTCTCTTTTTCAAAACATCTTCGTCGTATTTCGGACGGTGAATATTTTTTAGGATACTTAAATATGGACGGTTTGCCAAATGGTAATGGTATTTTAATTAAAATGAGGGACTTAGGCAATCCAAACGAAGACAACTTTTACATTGGGAATTTTGAATCCGGCAAATTAAATGGTTCAGATTGTAAAATTCTTTTACGAAATGGCAATTACCTTGACTATAAAGGTAGTGTAAAAGATAATTTACCTAATGGTCAAGGCGTTGGAAAAGGAAATATGATAAAAAACAATTATCGATTAGCCTATATTGAGGATAATAAGAACTCAATTTCATATAATGGGAATTGGCTAAACGGAAGTTTTCAAGGCGAAGGAGTAATAGAAGGCAATGTTACTAAGTTATTTGGTGTATACGATCAAGGTAGATTGAATGGTGAATGTACAATATATTGGGTAAAGAGATCAAATAAAACCGGAGGATTTTTGGGTGCATTGTTAAGTTATGCTGATAATTATGCTGGAGCAACGGGCATGTGGAGGGACGACTCACCTTATGGAACACATGTTGTAAAAGTACAAACTGGTAGTTCTGCAAAAAAAGAAATCAATGTGTCAAGTTACTCGGAATTATTATCGTGTGCTCGAAATCTATTATCAAGTGTTCGTGCAGACAATCAAAGATTTGACAATGAAAAGAAACAGCAAGAGTGTAATGATTGTATAATCAATGAATCTGAGTCAACTTTTCCAACCGAAGCTACAGATTTTTTTGGTTTCACCTATGATAAACCAGGACTAATAAGAATGAAAAATGATGAAGAATATGAATTTTATTATCAAAATGGTGAAAAACCTTGGTATATAATCACAAGTCGTGGAATATTTAGTGATGATACGAAAAGTTTTAAGTCGTTTTATGAATTGTCATCGGAATTAGTAAGAATGTGTAAAGAAAAAAGATGTAGATAATATTCCCTAATGAGAAAATTCAAACTTTATCAAATTATATTTTATTCATTATTTATTGCTACAGCCTTTTCGCAACAACCGAATAATAGTAATTTAAAAACACGCCCCGAATCGGTGTTTGATAAAGTATTGCGTCAAGGAGAGTTAGCAAAGATATTGAATGAAGTGCCTAATCGTTTGGATTTGCAATTAGAACGCCTTACAGCATATTTTTTTCATCAAAAAATAAATCAATATAGGTTGGAAAGAAATCTGAACACCATGTACTGGGACGACCGTATGTGGTTGGCAGCTCGCAATCATAATTTGTATCTGTGGAAACAGAATGCTTTAACGCACGAAGAATCGAAGGAAAAGCCATTTTATAGCGGCGTAGAACCTTGGGATAGAATGCAATATGTAACGTATAACAACTTTAAAATGGAATCCTTTTCCGAGAACTGTTTATATTTTACCGACCATTTTCTTACTTTCGAAGCCGATGCTGCAATGGAGTTGGCAGAAAGGGCTTTGGTACAGTGGAAAAATTCACCCGGGCACAATAAAAATATGTTAAACCCGAAGCACTTTGCGCATGGTACATCGTTTATAGTGGCAGGAGTCTATCTTTACGCCACTACCAACTTTGGCAATGCTTCGAATTTCGAGGTAAATGAAATTGCTATTACATGGAACGATTCGTTAGCCAAACGATTTCCACCTCGTGCTGTAAGTAAGCGCAAGCCTTTTGTTGCAGCTAAGTGGTCGGTGCAGCAGATAGAAAAGGAATTGTTTAATGTGGTTAAAGCTCGAATGCCAAAGCCAGCCTCAGCCTACAATGCGGACTTTACGCTTACAGCCGAAATGGGAATAAAGAGCCGAAGTGGAAAAGAAATAACAAAAGAAATTCAAGATACTAAATCGAATTATAAGAAGGCGACGGCAAAACCTGATTTAAAATTGATGTTGAGCAAATTACACGAAAAAGCATATCGGTTTGAATTTAGTATAGAACAGTTACAAAACAAGTCTGCTTTTAAAGTGATTGATGATCGTATTAATAAGGATTTTACGGCAGCCACAAAAATTAAAAATTGGGGCGGTAAGTGCGCGTTAACTGAAAAAGACAAATTATTTATATGTGATATAGATTTGATTTATGTTATTGATAAATAGTATTTGCCCTAATTGTTACAAAAACATTTTCTAATTTGTTTACACTTCAATCAGTTCCGGTGGCGGCTTAGTAATTTGTCTGCGCCGGAGCTGATTTTTATTCAGTATAGTCAATAAAATCTTATATATTTGCATTTTTATTGAGTATACTTAATAAAAATGTAGTGATTTATAATAAGCGATATACTTTAAACACATTGCTCGCATGAATTTTAATTAATTTCATTTCAATAAATGTTTAAAACTCTATTTTATCATTTCACCCGGTTCTATTCCCCCTTTAGGGGGTTAAGGGGCAGGATTGGGGGCATTTTTCTTTTCCTATCCCTCACCCTTTCGGCTACTCCCTACCTTTCACGCCATTACGCTTACCGTTACTTTAGTACTCGCGATGGGTTGGCGCAGATGCAGGTGATGTGTGCGTTTCAGGATAGTGATGGGTTTATGTGGTTTGGTACAAAAGGCGGAGTAAGCCGCTGGGATGGTATTTCATTCAAAAACTATACGCCCGAAAACGGATTGCCTTTGGGCGAAACAGTTAGCATAAGCGAATGCGGAAATCGAAAACTAATTTTTTCGTCGCGTAAAATGGCCATTCTGGAGCAAAACGATAGTATTTATGTTCAAGACCTTCCTTCCAAAATGATATTTCCCGGTCTATCGCAACGAACAATAGCCATCGATAATGAAAATATTTTAATTTTGGGTCTGCACGAAGAATTTAATGAAATGTTGGATAAAAGATTTAACTATATCTACAATTTTGCGCAGCAAAAATTTACTCAAATACGAAATTTAAACAAAAAAACAATTCGTGTTTTTTATAATCACATCATTACAACTACAGGATTGTACGAGTGGACAGGGAAAGTAATTAAACTAAAGTTTCGGTTTCCATACGCTATCGAGCATGCATTGTTTGACAAAAATCTGAAAAAATGTGCATTAATTAAGACTAAATCAAATACACACGGATTATTTGAAATCACAAATGCAAAATTCAATCAAATAAGTGAACTCCGTGAGGGTGGTTTAGAAAGAAGTAGTTGGTTAAGCGATGGTTCATTTTTATGGTTGTATTTTAACAATCATAGTTTTACACCAAGTCGTTCCATTCGGTTGTATGATAACTTTACCTATCCCAATTTTTCGTTTGTTGATAAAGAACAAAATCTGTGGATAGGTACTGAAAATGGTTTGTATAATTTTTTTAATCTTGATATCCAGGAGTATAACTTTAAGGTTGGGGAGCCAGATAATATATGGTCGATAGTAGAAGATAATTCCGGAACAATGTGGCTAGGAAGCTATGGTAATGGATTATTTACGATAGATAAAAAGAGTAAATTGAAACAAATTGATATTTCGGCACATTATGAAGGTAGTGAAAAATTGGCCAATAAACTGTTGTATATGGGAAGCACTTGGGGTGAAGATGGAGCAGTTTACATGACAAACTGCAACGGTTTAGCCCGTTTTGTTAATGGAAAATTCGAAAAAGAATCGGGTACAAGAGCTTGTCTTTATGCCTACTACGACCGAAAAATTAACGAAATAATGTATTCGGGCATCGATACATCTATAAATCGTCGTGGCTTATTTATTGGTATGGATGCTAACAAAAAATTCTATCCATTCGAAAAAGGTTTTCCTATTTGCATAATACGTGATGGAAATGACAAAATACGAGTTGGGGCTTTCCGTGGCTCGGGCTGGTTCGAAAACGGGAAGTTAGTCGCTGATACAGTTAAACGCAATTACACTGGCGTGGTGAGTATGGGCATCGATAACCAAAAACGATTGTGGAAAGCGACCGAAAAAGGAATATATGTGGAATTGCTTAATGGACGGGAATTTCGCATTTCGCCCAAGCAATTAACCGGGGCTTTTACATCGTTGGCTGTTTATAAAAACAAATACCTTATAGTGGGCGGTACGCATGGTTTTGCAATTGTGGACATCCGAACAAATTCCAATTACGAGAATCTGGCAGTTGTAAACGTTGGATACGAGGGCGGATTTACCGGATTGGAGTCAGGGCAAAATGGGATTTGTGTTGATTCACAAGGTTACGTGTGGCTTGCAACAGCACTGAATGTACTGAAATTCAACCCTGATGAAATTATAAAAAATCAGTTACAACACTTACCAAAGTTACGAATAAATCAACTATCCTATTCGAGCGATAATACCAATTGGCAAAGTCATTTCTTTTCGGATGGTACTGCGAAAATAGCTTCCGACAATAAATTTTTCCGTATCGATTACATTGCCAACTCCATTTCGGCTCCTAAATCGTTACGGTTCAGGTATCGTTTGGTTGGTTTGTCCGACGAATGGTCGGAGCCCGTATATACAAAGTCGGTGAGTTATACCAATATTGGTTTTGGAAAATATCGATTCGAAGTGAAATGTAGTATGGATGGTATGAAGTGGTCGCCGGTGGTTCAAAGTCCGGCGATTGTAATAACTGTTCCTTTTTATTTGCGCCCCATAGCTTTTATGTTTTACTTGCTACTTATTATTGCATTGAGTATTTATTTCACACGAAAGCTTACTAAGCAAAAGCAGGCAAAACAGCTTCAGGAAATTAAACGTACAAAGCTCGAAAACGAACTGCAGTTGAATACTTTACGCTCGAAAATAATTCCACATTTCACTAAAAATGTATTGAGTGCTATTGGCCACTTTGCAATGACTGACAAGCTTAAAGCAGGACATTTTATATCGGTATTCTCTAAATTCACATCGTTAACGCTGTCAAATGCCGACAAGAACTATGTTTCGCTGCAAGAAGAAATGGACTATATCGAAAAATATTTAGAATTAGAGAAAATGCGTTTTGGCAATAAGTTTGATTACAAAATTCACATTGATAAAAATGTAAAAATGGATTTATTAATCCCAACAATGACGCTGCATACCTATTGCGATAATGCTATCCGACATGGATTAGTGCCCCGAGAAGAGGGCGGAAAGTTGTTTGTTGAAGTGCGAAAAACCCCTGAAGGTGTGCTAATTGTAGTCTGCGATAACGGTGTTGGGCGGCAACGAGCCAAAGAATTGGGAACTCAAGGAAATGGACAAGGATTAAAATTGGCTGAGGCTCAACTGGATTTTTATAATCATACAAACGAACATAAAATGCACCAACATATAGTCGACTTAACCGACCAAAATGGTCTGGCTATGGGAACGCGTGTGGACTTGTTGATTCCTTTTGGGTATAGGTTTGAGTGAAATTCAACCTCACCCCTAAACCCTCTTCTTGAGGAGAGGGGAACAAGATACTGCAAATTAAAAATATTTTACAATGATTTTTGTTTATTAATAATGTGAAAAATTTAATGTCGTTATTTTGAACGCTAAGAACGCTAAGTCGGAAAGCCGCGAAGATTAAAATTTCATTGTGTCTTGGTGTCTTAGCAACTTTGCGTTTAAAACATATTGTATTTAACAAATAAGACATTTAACTTTTCTTTTTACTTATTATACAGAGTGTGGTTCAATAAAAAAAATATTATAATAAAATTCAAACCAATTTAAAACTGTAATTTACAGATGAAAAGAGTCCTTATTGTTGACGATGAAGAAAATGCGCGGTTATATTTAGCTGCTATATTGCAAGAATTATATCCCGACATTGAAATTCAGATGGCCGCTTCGCCTGCTGAAGCCATTTTTTTAATTTCAAAAAAATGTGCCGATGT
>CAMDNO010000149.1 GCA_945902955.1 Porphyromonas cangingivalis | reverse complement strand
TAAGCAAACCGCCGTTTGAACCACCATTAATGGCAATTTTCTTTTTCGAAGTATATTTATTGGCAATAAGATATTCGGCAGCGGCAATAAAATCGTCGAACACATTTTGCTTTTGGAGTTTTGTTCCAGCCTGATGCCACTTTTCGCCATATTCGCCTCCACCACGAATATTGGCAACTACATATATTCCACCATTTTCGATAAACGGAATTCGACCCGTATTGAAACTTGGATTTATACTAATATTAAATCCACCATAACCGTAAAGCATAAGTGGGTTTTTACCATCTCGTTTTATTCCCTTTTTGTAGGTAATAAACATAGGTATTTTTGTTCCATCCTTACTTGTGTAAAATTTTTGTTCGGTTACAAAATCTGTTGGCGTAAATTTCACTTCCGCTTTTTGGTACAATGTAGAAGTATTTTTAGAAATATCTAATTTGTAAATTGTTGTTGGATAAGTAAATGACACAAACGAATAATAAGCTTCATTTTCTTTCAAACTTCCCGAAAAGGAAGCGATAGTTCCCATAGTTGGCAATTTCACCTCCCATAATTTTTTACCATTAAAGTCGAAAATATACGCATGATTGGAAGCGTTTTCATTGTATTTTGCAAAAAATTTACCCCCAGCTATATCTATTTGTTCCAATACAAATTCATTTTCTGGAATAATTGTTTTCCAGTTTTCGCGTGCTGGCTGAGCTGAATCTATGCAAATTAATTTTTGGTTCGAAGCTTTATCATTGGTCAAAACATATATTTTATCATCAATGCAATCTACGACCGTGTAATCGTTTTCAAAATTGGTTACAATAGGAATAATCTTCGAATCCGGAGCAGATAAATCTTTCATATAAAGCGAATTACCCGAAGTTGATTCCGTTTCGGAAATAAAAAGGTATTTTTCGTCGTCGCTGGTTGCAGCCGAACAATTGCGCAGTGCAAAATCCTTATTTTCAAAAATTAAGGTATCGTCCGTTTGATTCTCACCCAATTTATGAAAATATATTTTGTGAAATTCATTTTTATTCGAAAATTCTTTCCCAGCAACGGGAGCGTCGTAGGCGCTGTAATAAAAACCATCTCCTTTCCAGGCAATACCCGAAAATTTAACCCATTTAATAACATCAGTTAGTAGTTTGTTTGTAGCCACATCCAACACGTAAATTTCGTTCCAGTCGGAGCCGCTGCGAGCAATACTATAAGCAAGAAATTTCCCATTTTTCGAAAAAGCAATCGAGTTCAAAGCCACCGTGCCATCTGTCGACAATTTGTTGGGGTCGAGTACCACTTTCGGTTGCTTTGTAGCCTCATCTTCCACATACAAAACACTTTGATTTTGCAATCCATCATTTTTAAAGAAATATTTTTTACCCTCTTTCATAAAAGGCGCACCGTATTTCGGATAATTTGAAATTTCCTTTATCCTGTTTTTTAAAGCTTCGCGAAATGGAATTTTACTTAAATAGCTATATGTAAGTTCATTTTGAGCTGTAACCCAATTCATTGTTTCTGTCGACCTATCGTCTTCGAGCCAACGATAAGGTTCGGGAACTTGTGTTCCAAAATACGTTTCTACAATGGTATCCTTACGCGAAAGCGGATAATTAACCTTGGGAGCTGCCATAAGTATGTAAATATTGAATAGCAATAATGTTGTGTAAAAAATTGATTTCATGGGTTTTATGAATATTATATCAGAATTTTACTTCTGAAAAAGAGTTTTTAATTTTGATTCGATTTTTTTGAAACGTAAAAGTACAAAAAAAACATGAAAGATGAATAAATATACGTTTTAACTTTCAAATAAAAGAACAGAAAGCAAATAATCATTTGCGTAAATGAATAGAAGACAACAACCAATCGAAGCTTGAGTGGGAAGATTTTTATAAAATAACACTAATCTATTTCCAAACTTAACAATTTTCTGAATTCTTCTAATTGTGGATTTTTTGCTACCATTTCCATGTAACGTTGTTCTGGTGAAAGAGTTCGTTGCTTTTCTGTTTCCTCAGCAATTTTAGTGGAAATAACTATTGCTGAATTATTCAGTTGAGCACGTAAAAACTGTACAGCCTCGCTTAATAACTTTTTCGCCTCATTCTCTTGCATCACATTGTTAACCAACACTATAAATTCTGCTTCTTCTTTCCTTGTTGGAATATTCAAATTGCTAAAGCCAACTTTCTTTTCGTCGGATAGAGTGTTCTGAAATTTTTCCCAAGCAGAAAAAAACTCATTATCATCAAACGAATTATTCAAATTTAAAACAGGTATTGGCTCGCAAACAATGTTTGTGGACGAAACATTTTCGATTACTTTTGGTTTTGTGATAGATATTGATTGTGGCCGAATGCTAAGTTGTGGTGGAGCCGAAGTAATTTTTGGTGTTGTTGTAACAGCTGAATTTTGAACAACAGGAGCATTTGAAGACTGTTTCGGCACAACAATTTCGCTTTTTACTTCAGAACTATTTTCGGAGCTAATAGCTATTTTCTGAATTGGAAAAGAAAGGTCGTCAACTAAGAGACTTTTTTTTTTTCGTCGTTCAGTTGACACAACCGAACAAGGGCAAGTTCTACCAAAAGGCGTTTATTTTTACTTATGCGATAGTTTAAATCACAATCGTTAGCAATTTTTAGCCCTAAAAACAAAAATTCTGGTGAGCATATTTGTGCTTGTTGCTGGTAGCGTTTACGAATATCGTCGCCCACTTCAAGCAGTTGGAGCGTGGCTGCATCTTTACTCACTAGCACATCGCGAAAATGCGAAGCCAAACCTGTAATGAAGTGATGCCCATCAAAACCTTTGTTCAAAATATCATTAAAAATCAAAAGCGAATCTGAAACATTTCCAACTAAAAAGGCTTCGACTAATTTGAAATAATTTTCGTAATCGAGCACATTCAAATTATCTATAACACCCTGATAGCTAATGTCATTACCACAGAAACTAACTAATTGATCGAAAATAGAAAGGGCGTCACGCATTCCGCCATCACTTTTTTGAGCAATTACATTTAGTCCATTCGGGTCAACAGTTACTCCTTCTTGTTTTGCAATATATTGTAAATGTGCCACTGTGTCGGCTACTGTAATGCGATTGAAATCGTAAATTTGACAACGCGAAAGAATAGTAGGAATAATTTTATGCTTTTCGGTAGTTGCCAATATAAACATGGCATGCGAAGGCGGCTCTTCTAATGTCTTCAAAAAAGCATTGAAAGCCCCTGACGAAAGCATGTGTACCTCATCAACGATGTATACACTATATTTTCCAATTTGAGGAGGAATACGCACTTGGTCGATAAGTGAACGAATATCGTCTACACTATTATTCGAAGCGGCATCTAATTCGTGAATATTATACGAACGTTGTTCGTTGAAAGCCACGCACGATTCGCATGTATTACACGCTTCGTGGTCGGAAGTGAGGTTTAAGCAATTTATAGTTTTGGCAAAAATACGAGCACATGTAGTTTTTCCAACTCCTCTCGGGCCGCAAAACAGATAAGCATGTGCCAAATGACTGCCTGTAATTGCATTTTTCAGTGTTGTGGTAAGTGCCTGTTGCCCAACTACCGACTGAAAAGTTTGTGGTCTATATTTTCGTGCTGATACTATAAAATTATCCATCAATTATTCATTTTTTTCACGGAGTGCAAATATACAGAAAAGTTCAACAACTTTTTCAACAAAATATTTTTTTATTAAAAATTATCCTTTCCAATTTTTTTGTACTTTTGTCATCTTCATTCAACGATTTTTTATTTGAATGTATATTTTTTTTCACTTAAATAGCATAATAAATAATTTATCAAGGCTTTATGAATTTCAGGTCGATTTTCAATCATCTTTTCAATGCAACTAAAGCGGTTATACTAAATAAATATATCATCGTTTTAGTTAGTTTTGGAGTTTACATAACGTTTTTCGATCAACACAATTTGATTAATCGTTGGCAATCGGCTCGAAAAATTAAAGAATTAAAACAGGAGTATAAATATTACGAAGGTGAAATTGAAAAAAACAAAAATGAATTATATCGTTTACAACACGACGATGGCTACCTCGAAAAATATGCTCGTGAGAAGTATTTGATGCGAAATAAAGGAGAGGAAATTTATATTATTAGAGAAGAGTAAGAAAAGGCTGAGGACATAAGTCAAAAGTCGAAAGTCAAAAGCCGAAGGTTACAAGCTGAAAAAAAATAAATATTTACTGCTCAATGAATTATATAAAAATAATAAATTTACTTTTCCCTGTTGGAGCATCCTTTTTGTTTGCATCCTCCCTTTTCAAATTGAACAACCAAAAACACATCGAATATATTTTTGCATTAGGAGCTTTTTTATTGATTATTTATCATGCCCTATTAGCCTATAAATTCAAAAAAGAAGATAAAACACTACAACGTCTTTACCGCATGGGTTTTATATCTTCCCTTTTTCTTGCAATAGGTGCCTACTTTATGTTCACCGCTTCGAATAGTTGGATTGTAATGGTGCTAATTTACGCACTAACAACGTTCTATATAAGTTTTAGAATTAAATAAAAAAAAGCCTGATTACATCAGGCTTTTTTATTTAATTAGAACACCAAATCGTAAATTGGTTTGCATTTTTCTTTCAACCAATCCTGTTCTTCGATAGTTAAATGTGGTGCAAGTGTTTCGAAAACTTTACGATGATAATCATCAATCCACTCGCTTTCTTCTTCATTAATAAGCATAATCTCTATCAAATTTCGGTCGATAGGAAAAAGTGTAAGAGTTTCAAATTCCAGAAAATCGCCAAACTCAGTGCTTACTGCTGGCACTACATGAACTAAATTTTCTATCCGAATTCCATGTTTATCTGTACGATACATGCCTGGTTCATTCGAAATTATCATTCCGGGGTGCAAAATTGTTGCGTTTTCGTCCATCCGAATATTTTGTGGACCTTCGTGTACATTCAGAAAATGCCCCACGCCATGCCCTGTACCATGTCCGTAATTCAATCCCATATCCCAAAGCGCTTTACGTGCTAAAATATCGAGTTGCGAACCGCGTGTACCATAAGGGAAAATTGCTTTTGCCAATGCAATATGCCCTTTTAACACCAAAGTAAAATCGCTTTTTTCTTCGCGGGTAGCTTCACTTAGCGTAATAGTTCGCGTAATGTCGGTCGTTCCATCTAAATACTGCCCACCCGAATCGAGTAATAAAACACCTTCGGGTTTGATTGTTGCATCCGATTTTTCGGTAGCCTTATAATGCACAATAGCACCATGACCTTTGTAGCCAGCAATTGTTCCAAAACTTTCTCCTACAAAATTTTCCTGTGCTTGACGGAAATCATACAGTTTTTGGGAAATCGACAATTCCGTTAAGTTGCCCATTTTTACATTTTCTTCGAGCCACATAAAAAAACGAGTTAGAGCAACACCATCTTTTGTCATTGCCCAGCGAATGCCTGCAACTTCGGTTTCATTTTTAATGCTTTTCAGTTTAAAAACAGGCGACATAAGGTTACGACGGGGCGTGTTAATGGGAATAGCTTCGTTGAGCGATTGGTTTAGCTTAGCGCCATCTATCAATATTGATTTTCCATACGGAATAGCTTTTAAAGCATCGTAAATTGCTAAATAGGGAGCCGTTTCTATGCCCTGATTTTCGAGATATTGTTTTGTGTCGGTAGTCAATTTTTCTGCATCGACATACAAAATTGCTTTAGTGCTACTAACCAACGAATAGGCGATAACAACTGGATTGTAAGCCACATCGTTACTCCTAATATTATAGAGCCAAGCAATATCATCTAAAGCAGATAGTACCATCATATCAGCATTCGATTTTGATAATTGAGCACGTAAAACAGTTAGTTTATCAGCAGCCGACTGTCCGTTGTATTTTGTATCAAAAATATAAAAAGGATTTAAAGGTAAAGTGGGTCTATCAGTCCAAACTTCAGCAATTAAATCAATTGAAACGAGTTGAATACCGTTGGCAGTAAACTCATTTTGCATTGCTGCAAAGCTATTTACCGAAAACATTTGCGCATTTACACCTACGCGTTCGCCCCCTTTGAGCTGCGAACAAATCCAAGCAATCATTTCGGGAGTTTCGGGCAACCCTTGCTTCATCAACTCAATTCCAATACCAGCAAGTTGTTCTTCTCCTTGCAAAAAATAGCGCGAGTCGGTCCACAGGCCACCTTTTTCAAGCGTTAATGCCACCGTTCCCGCCGAGCCATCGAAACCACTTATCCATTCTCGTTCTTTCCAATAATCTGCTATATATTCGCTTGCGTGCGGGTCCGTTCCAGGAACGATGCAAGCCGAAACGCCGGCTTTTTGCATTGCCGTACGCAATCTTTCGATTCGTTGTTTTAACTGTGTCATAATCTGTTTTTTTTTAGTATCACAAAGATATATGTTTTTTTTGTCATTGTACACTTTGTTTCCTATAAATATTGCTGCTAAAACAATCTCAACTTTTAATCTTGGAAACTGTCAAAAACAACAAAATGAAAATTTTTGAAACAATTTAATTCGAATTTGTTGTATATTGGATAAAAAATATTACTTTTGCTGTGAAATAATAAAAAAAATTTATGACACGATTTTTTACATACTTTTATTTTTACTTTTACTTTAGCAAGTGAAAGCAGGACTAACGTATGTATTTTCAGAATGAAATTAATATAAAACATATAAAATCCTGCTCAATAATTTGAGTAGGATTTTTTTTACCTATAAAATTAATAATTAGATGAAACGTGTAGCCATTCAGGGCGGTTTAGGTGCTTATCACGGAATTGCAGCCGAAAAGTTTTTTAGCAACGAAGAAGTGGAAATTATTCCATGTGTAACCTTTCGCGACATTTTTAAAACTATCGAAAAAGATCCGAATGTGGTTGGAATTATGGCAATTGAAAACACAATAGCAGGAAGTTTATTGCCTAATTATGAATTACTTAAAGAATTTAAACTGCCAATTGCTGGCGAATATAAATTGCGTATTTCGCATTGTTTAGCTGCATTGTCAGGACAATCGATTCATGAAATTCGCGAAATTCAATCGCATCCGATAGCCTTGATGCAATGTAAGGATTTTTTGAATACCATACCTGCAGCCAAAGTGGTTGAGCATGAAGATACTGCATTAGCTGCTCGCGATATTCAGGTTGGGAATTTAAAAAATCAGGCAGCAATTTGTAGTGAACGAGCTGCCGAAATTTATAATTTAGAAATATTAGCTACTGGCATAGAGACTAATAAAAGAAATTTCACTCGTTTTTTAATTTTTGGAAACGAATGGGTTGTAAATGAAATTCAGAAAGAGGAAGTCATAAACAAAGCATCGATTGTTTTTACGCTTCCACATGCCGAAGGTAGTTTATCGAAAGTACTTTCCGTTTTTTCATTTTATGATATTAATCTAACTAAAATTCAATCGTTGCCTATTATAGGTCGCGAATGGGAATATCAGTTTTATGTCGATTTCAAATTTAGCGATCTTCAACGTTACAAACAATCCTTAATAGCTATCAAACCACTCATTAAAGAGTTAGAAACATTAGGAGAATATGCCGAAGGAGTTACGCCAGAAGAACCCCTAACCCCTAAAGGGGAATAGTATTAGTATTGATAAATATGAAAATATTGATTTATGAATAAAAAGAATATAGACAAAAGTAACATTAGTTCTCCTTCAGAGTTTAGGGATCAAAGTATTATCCCTGCTAATCGATTAAACTCTATTTCGGAATATTATTTTTCGACCAAGTTGAAAGAGGTTGCCGAAATGAATGCCCGTGGATTGAATATAATAAGTTTGGGAATTGGAAGTCCAGATTTACCTCCTTCGCCCGAAACAATTCATGCGCTTGCAGAGTCGGCAGCAAAACCCGATACACATGGTTATCAGTCGTATATAGGTATTCCTGAACTGCGAAAAGCGTTTGCCGATTTTTATCAAAAATGGTTTCAGGTGGAACTTAATCCGGCAAACGAAATACAGCCGCTGATAGGTTCAAAGGAAGGAATTTTGCATATTTCAATGGCTTTTCTCAACCCCGGCGACGGGGTTTTAGTGCCAAATCCGGGCTATCCTACCTATTCGTCGGTAAGTAATTTGGTGCAGGCAAAAACTATAACGTACGATTTAGATGAAAATAAAAATTGGCAGCCCGATTTTGAAGCACTCGAACAAATTGACCTGAGCAATGTTAAACTTATGTGGGTCAATTACCCAAATATGCCTACCGGCGCTTCGGCTACAGTAGAATTATTCGAAAAGTTAGTAGCATTTGGAAAAAAGCACAATATAGTTATTTGCAACGACAATCCTTATAGTTTTATTCTAAACACGAAACATTTAAGCATTTTACAAGTTGAAGGTGCAAAAGATATTTGTATCGAACTCAATTCGATGAGCAAATCGCACAATATGCCTGGTTGGCGCATGGGAATGTTAGCTTCGAATGCGCAATTTGTACAATGGATACTAAAGGTAAAAAGCAATATTGATAGTGGGCAATTTAAACCGATGCAAATGGCTGCTGTTGCTGCTTTAAATAACTCGGAAACTTGGCACAACGAGATGAATATAACGCTTTACCGTAATCGTAGGAACAAAGCGGAAACTATTATGCATAAACTTGGTTGTATTTTTGACGAAAAACAAGTAGGAATGTTTCTATGGGGGAAAATACCTGAGAAATATAATGATAGTGGCGAATTGGCCGACAAAGTGCTTTATGATGCAAAAGTGTTTATCACCCCCGGATTTATTTTTGGAGATAAAGGAAAACGCTATATTCGCATCTCGCTATGTGCCAGCGAAGAAATGCTTGAAGAAGCTTTGAAGCGGATTAAAGAGATGTGATGATGTGGTGATGTAGTGATGTGCCCCGATAGCTATCGGGAGTGATGATTTGATGTTAAATAGTAAATTGTAAATGAATAAATAGTAAATATAAGAATGATGGAATTTGAATCAATATTATTACCCGGTGTGGATGCAAAACGTCCTTTATTAATAGCCGGACCTTGTAGCGCCGAAACGGAAGAGCAAGTAATGGATACTGCCCGTAAATTAGCAGCAAATGGAATAAAGATTTTCCGTGCAGGAATATGGAAACCTCGCACAAAACCCGGAGGCTTCGAAGGTAATGGCGTAAAAGCATTGCCATGGCTCAAAAGAGTGAAAGAAGAATTGGGAATGTATGTTGCAGTAGAAGTGGCTACTGCTGCTCATGTTCGCGAAGCATTAGCTTATGATGTAGACATATTGTGGATTGGAGCTCGCACTACTGCAAATCCGTTTGCTGTGCAAGAAGTGGCTGATGCTTTGGAAGGTATGGACATTCCTGTTCTTATTAAAAATCCCGTAAATCCTGATTTAGATTTGTGGATTGGTGCTGTAGAACGAATATATAATGCTGGGATTCGTAAAATGGGTGTTATCCACCGCGGATTTAGTTCGTACGATAAAAAGATTTATCGCAATCTTCCTCAATGGCATATTCCTATCGAACTTCGCCGTCAATTGCCAACACTTCCAATTATTTGCGACCCAAGTCATATTGGTGGCCGCAGGGAATTAATTGCGCCACTTTGCCAGCAAGCAATGGACTTAAATTTCGACGGATTAATTGTAGAATCGCATTGCAACCCCGAAAAAGCATGGAGTGATGCATCGCAACAAGTAACACCTGAAGTACTCGACTTTATTATGAATACCTTGGTAATACGTGATACTACTCAGAGTACAGAAAGCTTGAATTCGTTGCGCCGCCAAATCGACGATTTGGATAGCAGTCTGCTCGAATTATTAGCAAAACGAATGCGAGTGTCTCGCGAAATAGGAACGTATAAAAAAGAACATAATATGCCTATTTTACAATCGCAACGATACGACGAAATACTTCAAAATCGTATTTCACAAGCATTGCAAATGGGTATGGATGCTGAATTTATGAAAACAGTATTGGTAGCTATCCACGAAGAATCTGTACGAAATCAACAAGAGATAATGAGATAGTTTGCAGTTTATAGTTTATAGTTTATAGTAAATAAAAACCCCATTGAAATGAATTTCAATGGGGTTTTTTAGTATTTTTAAAAATTCTCAAATTATTACATTCTTAAATTTTCAAATTATATATTTATTTAACTGTATCCATGTGAGCGATTAAATCCAACACTTTGTTAGAATAACCCCACTCATTATCATACCAGCTAACTACTTTTACGAAGTTTCCGTTCAAAGCAATACCAGCACCTGCATCAAATACCGAAGTGCGTGATTCGTGGATAAAGTCAGAAGAAACAACTGAATCTTCGGTATATCCAAGTACGCCAGCCATAGTAGTTTCAGAAGCCAATTTCATAGCCGCTTTGATTTCGTCGTAAGAAGCAGATTTTTCCAAACGTACAGTTAAGTCAACAACCGAAACGTCAGCTGTTGGTACGCGGAAAGCCATACCTGTTAATTTGCCATTCAATTCAGGAATAACTTTACCTACCGCTTTAGCAGCTCCTGTAGAAGAAGGGATAATGTTTCCTAAGATAGAACGACCACCACGCCAATCTTTAGCAGAAGGAGCGTCAACCGTTTTTTGAGTGTTAGTTGCAGCATGTACAGTTGTCATCAAACCTTCAACGATACCGTAGTTATCGTTCAAAACTTTAGCAATAGGAGCCAAACAGTTTGTAGTACATGAAGCATTCGATACGATGTCCATATCAGCTTTGTAAGCATCAAGGTTTACACCACAAACAAACATAGGAGCATCGTTAGATGGAGCAGAGATAACTACTTTTTTTGCTCCACCAGCAAGGTGAGCCTGACATTTGTCGATAGTAGTGAAAACACCAGTTGATTCAACAACATAGTCAGCACCCGAAGCACCCCAACCAATGTTAGCTGGATCTTTTTCAGCAAAGAAAGCTACTTCATTGCCATTTACGAATAATTTACCACCTTTGTTTTCGGCAGTTCCTTTGAATTGTCCATGAACAGTATCGTACTGTAGCATGTAAACCAAATAATCTAGATCCAAAAATGGGTCATTTACTGCAACGATTTGAACATCGTTTCTTTCTTGAGCAGCACGGAAAACTAAACGTCCGATACGGCCAAAACCATTGATACCTACTTTAATCATTTTTATTTATATTTAAAATTGAGTTGTTTCTGAAATTTGCCACAAAAGTACAAAATTCTTAGCGACT
>CAMDNO010000148.1 GCA_945902955.1 Porphyromonas cangingivalis | reverse complement strand
AAAATCAACGAATCAGCATGATTCAATTTATCGATTTTTTCCTTTTCTTTTGCATCACTTTCAGCATTAGCAGCAGCTTCGTCTTTCATACGTTTGATTTCAGCATCGCTCAATCCCGATGAAGCTTCGATACGAATACTTTGTACTTTTCCTGTGGCTTTGTCTTTAGCAGAAACATGCAATATACCGTTTGCATCAATATCAAAAGTTACTTCAACCTGAGGCTCACCACGGCGGGCTGGCATAATACCATCCAAGTGGAAGCGTCCCAACGATTTATTCTGATTTGCCAAAGGACGTTCACCCTGCAACACATGAATTTCAACCGAAGGCTGATTGTCGGCAGCAGTTGTAAATGTTTCCGATTTCTTGGTTGGGATAGTTGTGTTGGCTTCAATTAATTTTGTCATTACACTTCCCATAGTTTCGATACCTAACGAAAGTGGAGTTACATCAAGCAACAATACATCTTTAACTTCGCCGGTTAATACACCTCCTTGAATTGCAGCACCTACAGCTACCACTTCATCCGGATTTACACCTTTCGAAGGAGCTTTTCCGAAGAATTTTTCAACAGCTGTTTGAATAGCAGGAATACGAGTAGAACCACCTACTAAAATTATTTCATCGATATCACCAATTGTCAATCCGGCACTTTTCAATGCTGTACGACAAGGTTCAATTGTTTTTTGGACTAAATCGTCAACCAATTGTTCGAATTTTGCACGTGTCAATGTTCGCACCAAGTGACGTGGTACACCATCAACAGGCATAATATATGGTAAATTAATTTCCGAAGAGGTTGTATTTGAAAGCTCAATTTTAGCTTTTTCGGCAGCTTCTTTCAAACGTTGCAATGCCATTGGGTCTTTGCTTAAATCAATACCACTGTTTTCGCTTTTGAATTCCTGCACCAACCAGTCGATAATGCGGTGGTCAAAGTCATCACCTCCAAGGTGTGTATCACCATCGGTCGATTTTACTTCGAAAACGCCATCGCCCAATTCAAGTACCGAAACGTCGTGTGTTCCTCCACCACAGTCGAATACTACAATTTTCATATCTTTGTTGGTTTTATCCAAACCATAAGCCAACGCAGCTGCAGTAGGCTCATTCACAATACGTTTCACATTTAATCCTGCAATTTCGCCCGCTTCTTTAGTGGCCTGACGTTGTGCATCGTTAAAATAAGCAGGAACAGTAATTACAGCATCAGTAACTTCTTGACCAAGATACTCTTCTGCTGTTTTTTTCATTTTTTGTAAAATAATAGCCGAAATTTCTTGCGGTGTGTAAAGTCTGCCATCAATATCTACACGAGCTGTATTGTTGTCGCCTTTTACTACTTTATAAGGTACACGACCAATTTCTTTTGTCAAACGGTCGTAGGTTTCACCCATAAAACGTTTGATAGAAAATACAGTTTTAGTAGGATTTGTAATTGCCTGACGTTTAGCAGGATCACCCACTTTGCGTTCGCCACCATCTACAAAACCAATTACAGAAGGTGTTGTACGTTTACCTTCACTGTTAGCAATAACGATAGGCTCGTTACCCTCCATTACAGAAACACACGAGTTCGTAGTTCCTAAGTCAATTCCAATAATTTTTCCCATTTTGAGTTTATTTTTAATATTTTGATTGTTTCTATTTTTTTGATACGCATTTATTTTTACAAAGTATATGCCAACCACATTAAAGCAATCATCAATATAATTTTTGGCATAATTAACAGCAATTATTCAAAAAAAAACGCTTTTTTCACTGACAAAAGGGCAGAAATTGGCAGATTTTATCAAAAAAAATATATCTTTGCAAATAAAAGCTGATTTGAATGTCAAAAATCTATATTTCGCTAGGAAGCAACTTAGGAAACAAGGAACAAAACCTTGTAGGAGCTATTGCAGCAATAGGCTACGAGATAGGAGTAGTGCGCCGCGTGTCTGAATTTTATGCTTCAAAGCCTGCTGGATTTGTATCCGAAAATGATTTTTTGAATGCGGCTTTGTTGGTAATTTCGGATATGGAGCCCATGTTGGTACTACGAAAACTGCAACAAATAGAGAGGCAAATGGGGCGAAAGACAAAATCCGGTAATGAGTATTCCGACCGAATTATCGATTTGGATATTTTGCTTTATGATAATGAAACAATAGACTATCCTGATTTAAAAATCCCACATCCATTTATGATGGAGCGGGATTTTGTATTAATTCCTTTACGCGAAATTGCGCCAGAACTCTCAATTTTTAAAACTGCATAACCGATAATAATTCTGTTTGATTACACAAACGCTGATCCCCTGATTTCATATTCTTCAACATCACTTTACCTTCATTCATTTCCGTTTCACCAACAATCGCTACAAACGGAATACCCTTATTATCAGCATAAGTCATTTGTTTTTTCATTTTGGCAGCTTCCGGATAGATTTCAGTATTAATCTTATTGTTTCTCAAAAAATTAATCCAAGGCAAACTGTACATCAATTCTTTTTCACCAAAACTCACAAATAATATCTGCGTCTGCTCTTCGGATGTTTCAGGATATAAATTTAATTGATTAAGTACATCATAAATCCTGTCGGCACCAAACGAAATTCCCACACCGGAAACACCTTCCATGCCAAAAACTCCTGTTAAATTATCGTATCGACCGCCACCGGTAATACTACCAATTTCAACATCCATTGCTTTTACTTCGAGAATTGCTCCTGTGTAATAATTCAATCCACGCGCCAATGTCAAATCGAGCTCAATATTGGTTTTCACCTGCATAGATTCGCACAATCCAAAAATAGTTTCCAATTCAGCAACGCCTTTTAGTCCTATTTCAGAAGCAGCAAGAACCGATTTTAATTGTTGCAATTTTTCATTATTTGTTCCTCTGAGTTTTAAGATTGGTTGTAACTTTTCAATGGCTTCGTCCGAAATTCCTTTCGAAGCAATTTCTTCGTTTACCTTTTCCAACCCTATTTTGTCCATTTTATCAATGGCAACGGTTATATCCGTAATTTTTTCGGCTTCGCCAATTATTTCAGCTATTCCCGAAAGAATTTTGCGATTATTTATTTTAATGGTTACATTAATTTTCAGGCGACGATATACCTCATCAACTATCTGTATCAATTCCAGCTCGTTGAGTAATGAGTCGCTTCCTACTACATCCACATCGCACTGGTAAAATTCGCGGTATCTACCCCGTTGTGGACGGTCGGCACGCCAAACAGGTTGGATTTGATATCGTTTGAATGGAAAAGTGATTTTATCGCGATTTTGAACAACAAAACGAGCAAATGGCACAGTTAAATCGTAACGTAGACCTTTTTCCGAGATTTTATTGGTTAATTTTATGCTATTTCGCTCAAGCAATTCAGCATCAGTGAGTCCATTCAAATAATCACCCGAATTCAGAATTTTAAACAATAATTTATCACCCTCTTCACCATATTTCCCCATCAAAGTAGATAGGTTTTCCATAGCCGGAGTTTCAATTTGCTGGAATCCATACAAACGAAAAACGTCTTTTATAGTATTGAATATGTAATTGCGATTAGCCATTTCGGTTGGTGTAAAGTCGCGTGTTCCTTTTGGAATGGATGGTTTTTGTGCCATTTTTAGAATCTTAAAAAATTATATACTAAGGATGTCTTAGTTGTTTTTATTTAATTTAAATGAAAAAGAATACCGTATCAAAGAAACATAAAACTCCGTTTCATAAAAGCATATTTTCGTCGTGCTAATCTTCAATTATCAATCCCAAATCTGAGTTCAAATAATCATTATTTCGGGTATTTGAAAATCCGTTATTAATCATAAATTGTTTAACTACATATAAGTCAGTTTCTTCTGTAGTTTTCACATACGGTTGTTCAACAACAGCATACAAATCCGAATTATTTTCGAAGAAGCCTTATAGCTGGTAAGAAGTGTCAGGAAAGAAATAATTGTGAAGAAGCAGATAATGAAAATAGTCAATCCAAGAAATGTAAAATATTGCGTCATTTAATTTGATTACGGTTTTGTCATTTTTTAGATACACTTTTTGCTCAGCACCTTCAGGCACATAGTTTTCTAACTTAATATCCGAAACCCATAAGTTTTGAGAGTCAATAAAATCCTTTAATCTCGTAGTTTCTTCTCTTTTGAAGTGCTTATCTTCTTTAGCCAAAGCGCTTGAGCTCTAGCTTCATGTAAGGAAGTTGAGGGTTGTTTGGATAATATTCCATGCCTAACCTTGCTCTTTCCTGAAATGATACATTGTATTTCATTTTTCATTTAATTTGAAAATCATTGCAGAATTCAATGCAAAAATACTAATTTCTTTTTGTTCGTTAAAATTCAATGTCATTAAAAAGAAGAAGGCATTTCAAAAAATAAATTTTGAAACGCCCTCCCCAATGCTTTTTTTAGAAAACAGAATTTATTTTCTGATTCCTAGCTCTTTAATAATTGTACGATAGCGATTTATCTCTCTTGCTTTCAAATAATCGAGCAAACGACGACGTTTTCCTACCAACATTACAAGAGCGCGTTCTGTACTATAATCTTTTTTGTTTAACTTAAGATGTTCAGTTAAATGATTAATACGGTACGAAAACAATGCTATTTGGCCTTCAGATGTGCCAGTATCAGTGTTAGACTTTCCGTATTTACCAAAGATTTCTTGCTTTTTTTCAGCTGTTAAATACATGATAATGAATAGAATTATAAATTTAGAAATATAAACCCAGCCTTGTACTCATCACAAAACTGTTCGTTTAATTTCGGGCTGCAAAGGTAGTAATTTCTTTTATAAAAACAACTATTCAATACACTTTTAATATAAAAATTAAAAAGCATACAAACATCAAGCAATTTTACATATTGAAACGATTGTCAAAATCAATAAATGTCTTATCTTTGCAAAAAAAAGAATAAATCTTTAATAACAGGTTTTCCTGAACATAATAATATAAATTATTGTTCAACAATTAAATAAAATGTTTTTTACTGACAACTAAAATCAAAAATCAAATTGCAAAAAATTAAAAATTTAATAACACAATCCAAATTATTAATTACAGTGAGAAAAATAATTCCTATTATTGCCATTTGCATTTTATTAGCATCGTGCAATACTGTAAAAGATGTAGTTTATTTACAAAATGCCGGCAGCTCAATTGAGTTCAAATCAGGTGAAAAAGCCACAAGAACAGATGCCACTTTAAAACCCGGAGATTTATTAACCATAACAGTTAACAGCAATACTCCCGAAGCAGCTCAACCTTTCAACTTATCTCTTTCAGAAGGAGGCGAGGGGCTGCAAAACTACCTTATTGACATTGAAGGAAATATAAATTTCCCAATTCTAGGAAAGCTACATGTAGCAGGCATGACAAAAAACGATTTTGTAGAATTAATTAAATCAAAAATACATCCAAGATACATTTCGGAGGAGCCTATAATAATTGTACGCTTATTAAACTATAAAATCTCAGTTTTAGGAGAAGTGAATCAAACGGGTGTCTTCCAAGTTACAAACGAAAAACTTGACATATTTGAGGCTATAGCAATGGCCGGAGATTTGACACTTTATGGTAGAAGAGATAATGTATTATTAATTCGTGAAGACCAAAACGGAATTAAAACAACATACAGAATTGATCTTCGTAACAAAAACCTATTAGACTCTCCCTATTTTTATTTACAACAAAATGATATTTTGTACATTCAACCGAACAAGCCACGTTCAAGAGGTGCAGCCTTGGGTGTAGTTGAGACATTAACAATATCATTGATAGGCACATTGCTTTCATTGACATCTTTGGTAATAAATATAGTCAAATAATAGCCTAAATGAAATTATTATTATAAAAAAGAAATAAAATAAATGGATAACTACTTTGATCAAATAGATGACGAACTGAGAGAGAAGCCAATTAATTGGCGTGAGGTTATTGAAAAACTTATCATGCACTGGAAATGGTTTGTTGTCTCTGTAATTATATCACTAACAGCTGGATTTGTATACACTCGTATGCAACAAGATATATTTGAAGTTAAATCTTCGATGTTGATAATTGATCAATCTCGTAGTGGGCAAATGAATGAAATGTCAATTCTTAGCCAATTAGATGCAGCGGGGATTCGTTCAGGAGGATCAAAAGGGGCAATAAATAATGAGGGAATTGTTTTAACATCCACATCGCTCATGAAACGTGTAGTCAAAGCACTTGAATTACAGACAACTTATACAGAAGTGAATTATTTAAAGAAAAATGACATATATACTCAATCTCCAATATATGTTCGTCTTGATAGTGCATCTCTGTACGATTTAAAGTCTACACTTTCGTTGCAATTAACACCTAAAAATGGCATTATTAAAATTGAAGGAAATTTTAATAATATTGAATTTAAAAATGAATTAAAAAAACTTCCATCAATCATAAAAACTCCAGCTGGGATTCTTTACATACAAATAAGACCCGGTTTTGAGTTTCCTTCAAAAAAGATTGAAATTACAATTTCTAATCCAACTCAAATAGCAAAATCCCTTTCTAAAGGAGCACTAAAAACAGAAATTGGCAAATTAGGTGATATTATTGAACTTTCATTCAAATCAACTAATGGTCTAAAAGGTCAAGATGTATTAAATACCCTTGCAAAAATTTACAATCAAGACGCATCAGAACAAAGTAATTTATCGGCAAATAATACTGCAAAATTTATCGATGTGAGACTTCAATTATTAGCTCGCGAATTAAATGACGTTGAAAAGGAAGTTGAAAATTACAAACAAGACAATAAATTAACTGACATTACCGCAGATGCTCAAATTTTTCAGGAAAAAAACAATATGTATGATCAGCGTCAAATTGAGGTTGAAATGCAACAAAACTTGATTAAATATGTTGATGATTATTTGCGTGACCCAGCTAATAATAATGCTTTAATTCCAAATTTAGGATTAACGGATGCCAGTTTAATGTCAGTCATACAAGCATATAATGAATTATTAATGACTCGCGAACGGATTTCAGTTGGTGTTTCAGAGCAAAATCCCGCTTATAAAACACTAAATATTCAAATTAATGCCGCAAAAAAAGCAATTCAGACGGGTATAACAAGTAGTAGGAAAGGGTTACAGATAAACAAGTCTGATATTAATCAACAAAACGTATTAATGCAAAATAAAATTCTTGACATTCCACGCCAAGAACGAGAGTTTATAGAGATTAAACGTCAACAACAAGTTAAAGCTACACTTTATACCTTCTTATTACAAAAGCGCGAAGAAGCATCGTTAAATATGGCAGTTACTGTACCTAAAGGCAGAATACTAAATGATCCCGATGATGCAACGCATGTTAGCCCCAAAAAGAACATTATTTTAATTATATTTTTTATAATTGGTCTGATACTACCAGGAATAATAATATATATTATCGAAATGTTTAACACTATGATTCGTAGCCGAATGGATGTTGAAAAATATAGTGATATACCTGTACTATCAGAATTAGCACATAGCAAAACAGATAGTGCATTAATAGACTTGAGTGCTAATGCGAGTACAAACTCAGAGCTTTTTAGGCTCTTACGAACAAAATTACAATTTACTCTAGATCAACCATCAGATAAAGTGGTATTAGTAACATCAACAATGTCTGGTGAGGGGAAAACTTTTGTGAGTATTAATCTTTCGGCCATGTTATCGATGGCTGATAAAAAAGTCTTATTAATTGGTCTTGATTTAAGGAGACCTCAATTGGCGAAGATTTTTAATATTTCTGAAAATAATGGAATAAGCTTATATCTTTCAGGGCAAGATAACGACTTTAAATCAATGATTCACGAATCGGAAGATTACCCTGGCTTACATGTTTTACCTGCAGGTGTAATACCTCCAAACCCTTCGGAATTAATCATGAAAAAACGTTTTGATATCATGATAAATGAATTGAGAAATCAATTCGATTATATAATAATAGACTCAGCTCCAGTAGGTGCTGTTTCTGACACATTTCTCATTGACCGCGTTGCTGATTTAACAATGTTTATTTGTCGAGCTGGATATACAGATAGGCGTTACTTAGAGTTTGCAAATCGTGCACATCTTGAAAAATCATTAAAACGAATGTTCTTTGTTATTAACGATGTCGATGTAGAAGCACACAGATATTCATACAGCCGTAAATATGGCTACGGCTATGGCTACGGCTATGGCTATGGCTATGGCTACGGAAAAGAAAAATAAAAAATATTTGTATAACACTGATAATTATAAAAAAAATGAAGAGAAAAATATTAATAATATTTATAGTCCTAATTTCAATTCAAGTAAATTGTCAGATTAGGAGAGGAATTTCGCCATTTAGATTTACCCCCCACATGTATATTGGAGCAAATTTAGGACCGAATGTATTTTTTGGTGAAGATATACGACAGTATTTATTAGATGGCAGCATCGGACTTTCTGAGTCAGTATTTTTAGGCTATAATTTTACTGAAATAATAGGTGCTAGAGTTATGGGATCTTTTAGTACAATGAGCTGGCCTGTTCAACCAGTATTATCAACAAAAAAAGATTTTACAACCATGCAAATGAGTATAGAAGGTTTGCTGAATGCTACAAATATATTTAATTATTATAATTTAAATCGACCAGTGGATATAGTAATATTTGGTGGATTAGGATTAATTTCAAGAGAGAAAGCTCTTTATCAAAATGAATTTATTGGTATCGTTTTTAAAGCAGGTGGTCAAATAGATTATAGGATAAATTATAAATTTGATATAAATGCTAATTTTACGGGAAATATAGTAAGTGACAAATTTAACGAGAAAGCAACTGGAGTTAATTTCGATGCATTTCCAGAATTTAAAATAGGTGTAACATACCACATACGAACTAATAGTAACTACAGATAGATTAAATTATATTGAATGTAAATAATAAGCACAAAGACTAATAGTTAATATAATCTAAATAGTATTTTTTTTTATAAAGTAAAATTTTCGCCAGACAAGACAGAATACCTTAATAATCAAATAGATAAAAGCAGCATTATCTAAAAAACAATAACAGGAATGCTTGAATAGACTTTTCTTTTAAAACATATATTTATAATAGTTTTAATAAAGTTATTATCTTAAAAAAAAATAATGTAATTTTGCAAAACTATATAAAAACTATTGTATTTCACTCATTAATATAGATATACATATTTTTCAAACTCAATTAACTTTCATTATATGAAGAAGATTTATTTTATAATCACAATGTTTGCAGTAGGAGTTATGATTGTAACACTAACTGCCCAAAAAACTGTACAAAAGCCAGCTTCCATATTTAAACCTGAATGGTTTGTAGGCGCTAATGGTGGAATTAATTGGTATTTAGCTGAAGGAAATGACTTCCTGTTTCAGAAAACAAATAAATTAATATTTTTAAAAAATATTGGCCAACAAGGAACATTAAATATCGGGTATAGTTTTAATCCAGCACTTTCTCTAAAAGGATGTTTTGAATTTAACAAATATAATTATGCTTATATTTCATCTGTTGTTGGAGAAGCAAATAGATCTTTGAAAAGTCAAAAAATAAATTTAGATTTACTAGTAAATTTAACAAATCTCAATAAAGGGTATGATTCTAATCGAAAAATAACTTTGTCGGCGTTTGGTGGAATAGGGGCTGGATTTTACAATGAAAATACTATAAATTCGAAAATTGGTGCTGCTCTAAGAGCTGGTCTTCAAGGAGATTACAACTTGAATCGTGAGTTGGCAATAAATCTAATTTTCGAAGGAAATCTACTTTCAGACAAATCCAACGACAACATTTCAGAATTACCCTTAGACATAGCAGGAGGCATTTTAGCTGGTCTTACTTACCGTTTTGTTGAAAAGATAAAACCTGCAACCGTAGCAAAAGGATTTGAACCCGAAATTAGACCTATAACAAAGCCAGTTGAACCTGAAGTGATTACACCAACTATTGTAGAGCCTGAAAAACCTCAAGTTGCAGTTGTTGACACACCAAAACAGGTTGTTCCTGAAGTTAAACCACAAGTTTCACCAGAAGTTAAACCTGCTGTTAAACCTGAAGCAAAACAAGATCCTATTGCTGATGTACCTTCTACAAAAGAAAACTTGTTCTTTAAATTTAATAGCCGCTCAGTTGAAACTATTAGTCAAGAAGAAAACTTAGCTCGTATTGCAGATTACTTAAAGAATAACCCAACTTCTAAAATTATTGTAAGTGGTTATGCTGACAAATCAAGTGGTACTGACGCTATTAATAAAAATGTATCTAAACAACGTGCAATTAACGTTGCTAATGAGTTGATTAATAAGTACGGTGTAAAACCAAGCAGATTAATGGTTAAATGGCATGGCAGCACTATACAACCATTTTCGGAAACATGGAAAAACCGTGTAGTTATAATAAATTCTGCTGAGGGTGATGAATTGAAAGAATTTAAAGGTTATGACGATGGCATATCAGCTATTGTGAACGAAGCAGCTACAAGAGCAGAAATTAATTTTGATGTTGAAAATGCTCAAATTGTTAATGACAAACAACGCGAAGCATTGACACGTATTACAAATTATTTGAAAGAAAATCCTAAATCTAAAGTTTATGTTAGTGGTTATGCAAGTAACTCTTCAGGAACAGATGAATATAATGATGAAATTTCTAAGAAACGTGCAATTACCGTAGCTAATTTATTGATTAGAGAATATGGCGTTGATAGCAAAAGAATAAAAGTAAGCTGGTTTGGTGGACGCGTTCAACCTTATAAAGTTGCTGTAATGAATCAATTGGTAATTGTAAAAGCTGAATAGTATTTATAAATCTCAAATAAAAAGCCTGATAGTTTATTACTATCAGGCTTTTTTTAACCACAAAAAATACTCTTATCACTTATTTACTCAACTAATAACTTTTCAATATCTTCTCGTATATCAGCTGGTTTTGTTTTAGGTGAATACCGTTTAACTACTTTTCCTGTTTTATCAATTAGGAACTTTTCAAAATTCCAACGAATATCATTCTTACCTTCGAGGGCTTGCTGTTCCTTTAAGAAAACATAAAGCGGATTTGTATCTTTACCATTTACTTCAATTTTTTCGAACATTGGAAAAGTTACATTGTACTTATTCGTACAGAAACTTAGAATCTCTTCCGAACTGCCAGGCTCCTGCCCCATAAACTGATTGCAAGGAAAACCAAGTACTACAAATCCTTTGTTAGCAAACGATTT
>CAMDNO010000147.1 GCA_945902955.1 Porphyromonas cangingivalis | reverse complement strand
AGTTTCAAACGACCATCTGCTATTAAATCGGTAGGAACCAGGGCATTCAAATAACCTGCGTTCCACAATTGCTTTGCTTTTTCTTCAATTTTCAGACTTACATTGATGTCCATCATGCCGCGTTTGGTTGAATCGGGATACCAGTTGGCTAACTCCTCCATACCAAAAATCACCAATAGTTTTATTTTGGGGAACGATGGATTAAAATGATTTAATAAACGAGACTGATTCTCAACACGATTGATTTGCATTAATGCTTCGGGTAATTCAACACTTACACCCCATTTCTGAATATCGTTGATGGCATGATAATGCGTGCGAATACCGTATGTCAAATCGGAAGTGGCTTTATTTACAATTTTCTCCAAATTTTTGTCGTAATACATATTGTACATCACGTTTTTAGGATATGTGAATCCGATTCCCATTTGTGTGGGCGTAGAAGTACCTTCATCGCTGTGTCCGTAGTCGCGTTTTACGTTCCACCAGTTTAGACCTGTTTGCCAAATTTCATCCCCATCAAGAAAATTATGGTGCGAATTGTGTAATCCGATAAATGTATTCGGGCCAAAAAAGGCCTTGCCTTTGTCGTAAATTGCCGTTTCAATAGCCAATGTTCCGCTGCGCATGGCGCTCATATAGTGATTGATAGCTTTTATGCGAACTTCAGGTTTGCCTTGTGGCGCATAACGCATATCGAATAGTACTTTTTCGGGTTCTAAGCCGGTTGAAACTTTTAATTTTTCAGCCATTGGCAGAGAATACGGACGGCCACGGAAAACGTCGTTTGTTTTTTCGAGCTCCCAGGTTGGTGAAACGCGCATATTGGTATATTCGTCCAATCCAACTCCGTCGAACGGTATATCCGAGTACGCTTTGAGTGCTTGCGTCAGGTTTGCCACTGCTTCGGCACTGTGGTTGCTGCAAATATTGTAATAATGTTGCGTCAAAATATAAGCCGTATAACCTTTCAGTTTTTTTCCTCCATCAAGTTTAATATCAACAATTTCTTTATTGCTGTTTGTGGAAATGCATTGTGCGGTAATGTCTTTCAGACTTTTTGGGTCGTAAAAACCACTGCTTGTTTTTCGGAAAGCGTACACTTTGAAAAGTTCGCTTTTGAGAATAGCTTTTGCATCGCGCACGTATTTTGCTTTTGCCGAATAAGTGCCAGCTCCGTTTTCGTCCAACACAATTTCACCTTCCAGTATCATTCGTTCTGTATTTTCGACAGGAACTTTGTATTTTTTATCCCACAATTGCAAACCAATTTTCAATCCTTTTTGATGCGCGTATTTCACCAATCGGTCAAAAATAGGATGCATTTTTTCGGTTTCGTAAAAATTTATTCCATTGCGCGATGATAGAAAAATAAGTGTGTAGTTGCTGAATTGGGCTAAACTATCGATTTTTTCTTCGTTGCGTTTGGCATCGAGCATATCTTTTGAGAAAAACCAATAGGCGACATGCGGATGATTGACAGCATCGAATGCTGCAACTTGATGAATGTTGACTTTGGTTTGGGCGTTGATGCCAACATTTAATTGCAACATTAAAAATATTAAGAAAAGGAAAGTGGATTTTTTTATAGACATGATTATAAGAAGATTAAAAGATGAAAGACCGAAATAATGAACATAAAAATGGCTGTCCAACAAATAATTGTAACACTTTTTGCAAAAGGACAGCCAAATGAATAATTGCAATAGAACGCAAATTATACAAATGAACGCAAATATTAAATCACGTATTAAAAATCTGATTTGTGAAAATTTGCGTTATTTGCGTTCAAAAAAACTATTGTACCGCTACAACCGCTACATCGTCAATCCAAAATGTTTTTGGATAGGGTCCTTCTGGTAGTTTTTTGGTGTTGTTCGGACGAATAGAAATGCGCATCAAATCCAAATCTTCGGGTGCCCAACTGCTCAAATCTACTTTGAGTTTGAACTGTTTCCATTCTGTTGAAGTTGTGAAATTACCTGTAAATGGTTCAGCACCATTGTTAGTCGAAGCTTGAGTAGCTTTTAAAACATCGAGCGCAATAGGATAACCATCGGCATCCGATTTTGCCCAAAACGATACTTCGTAAATTCCGGAGGTAATACCTTTTAGCACCTGGAAAACTTTAATGTCGTTGCGGTTTGTTTGACGAATAATGGTCAGAGTCAATGCCTGATTTCCGCTTTTTTTATCAGCAGCGGTAATTTCGGAAGTACCTTCGCAGCAGCCGTTTTCGCAACCGCCTTTAGAAAAAGATACAAACCATTTGCCGAAAACAGTCATTTTATTAGTTCCACTGTTGTTAATAATATAGTTTTTTACTGTTGGACTCATGGCTTCGAAACCACCATCAGTTACCAAATTTGTTTGTGCAAAAAGTGAAGTAGCGGACAGAATAAGTGCCGCAAGAATAATTTTTGTTTTCATGATTATTGATTATTACCCCTAAAGGGGGATTAGATCGTTATTTTTGATTTTTTTATTTAGATATAATTTTTAAAGTTTGATAATTAGCCGAATTACTTAGTTTTACTATTACAAATCCCGTTGCTGCAAAATTATATTTGCCACCATTAACATCCCCTTCGTGAATGAGCTGACCTGCACCATTGTATGCACTCAGGCGACTTTCGGTATCGATGTTCGAAACAAAAATCTGGCCGTTGGCAGTATGTATTTTGGCTGTAGGTGTATCGAGTTTTGTTAAACCCGAAGCAACTTTTAATACGAGAACTGGATCGGTTGAAGCAGCAGCAATTTGAATGTTCTGAGTACCGCTTGCATAATCAGCACCATCAACCGAAAGTGCATAACCCGCAGGAATTGTAGCCACCAAAGTCATTGGAAAATTCATTTTCTTTTTAACGTCAAATATTTGACTGTGAACGTAGTTACCAACATTGGATGCTGTAAAAGTCTTTTTGAAAACGATTTTATCTGTAATTTTTAAATCGCCTGATAAAGCCAACGCAATGGTTGAATCGGCAAGATAACCGCCCACTTTACTGTATAAAGTGTCGGGCTGTACAGCTGCGTAGGTATTGTTTCGTACAGTACCGAAATAGGCTCCGTTCAAAATTGAATTTGTAAACGTTGAACTTGTTGAACAACTTGCAGGAGTGAGATTCATTAAATCGGCAAATTTCGACTGTTTAACTGTTCCTGCATTGTTATAATTTGAGAGCACACAACTATTTAATGTGACAGTCGGATTTGTATTGTAATTATCTGAATCGATAGCTGCACGTCCTGAGGTAGTACGTGATGAATAATTACCAATTAAACTACAATTTGTGAGATTTAAAATGTTTGCAGGTGCAGCATTAAACCAAATTACAGAACCCTTACCGGTGCAATAACTATTCAGAATTATAGTTCGGGTCAGATTGAATGTGCTTGCGGCAGTGCCTCCAACAATATAAAAACATCCACCATTACTTGCATTATCGGCAGTATTAGTACATTGATTACTATCAAACAAGCAATCTTCAATATTTACAGTCATATTTGTACCAAAATAGCCAGCAGCACCACGACCGTATGCAGTATTATTTTTGAAAGAGGAGTTTTTAATATTGATGGTTTTTGCCGTAGAACTATTATTAAAATAAAAAGCACCACCGTATCCATTTGAAGAGGTATAAAGCGATTGATTACCCTCGAAAGTGCAACCATCAATAGTAACTTTAATATCGAAAGCAAATGCAGTTTGCATAGCCAAAGCTCCACCGATTGTATTGGTAACTACATTATTGGTAAATGTCAGATTTTTCAAATCAATATCGCCCTGCGAAGTGGTTATAGTCATGGCAGCACCTTGCGCTGTACCGTTAAATCCTTCGAAATTAAGTCCGTCGAGCGTAATTTTGTTGCCATTGGCAGCAGTAGTTAGATTCAGGTTGATTGCTCTGGCAGTACTTCCTGCATCCGGTTTGAAAATGGATTTATTGACAGCAATATCGCGTTTTGTTAAATCCGTTCCGGTTGAAGTTACATTATATCCGCCAATAACAGTTACATATTTCGAAATGCTGATTTGAGTTGTGCGAAGATAGTCGCCTGCAGCTACGTGAATTACATCGCCATCGGCAATATTCGAGCCACCCAAGTAGCTTATATTTGCTGCGTTGTCCCAACTTTCGCCAGTGCCCGATGCATTTTGACGAATAAAAACATCTTTCGCACTTGCAACACCTGCCACTAAGCATAAGGTAATCAAGATAGCCATTTTTTTATTAAATAATGTTCTCATAATATTTATTTTACAAGGATTTTAGAAACGAATGAATTGATTTTTACAATAACAAAGCCTTTGGCTGGGATTTCCATTGAAGTTGATTTAGAAATTTGGTTGCTGATTAGTTGACCGTTTGCATTGTAAACTTTAACTACATCGCCTGTATTCAGACCATCGATTGAAAGCAGACCATTGGTAGATGTAAATTTGAATTTTGAAGCAAAAGTTGATTTTGCAGCTGTTGTTCCATCTACAGCAAGTGTAATTACTGGGTCTGATACAGAAGCAGCAATGTTTATCGTTTTTTCGCCAGCAGAATAATCCACTACATCAACAGTTAATTTATAACCCGAAGGGATAGTTGCCTGCAAAGTCATTACTTTACCTGTCAATCTCTTCACATCGAAAATTTTTGCAGGAGCATACGTTCCGGCTTCGGTGGCAATAAACGTTTTTTTCAAAACAATTTTATCTGTAATTTTCAAATCACCTGAAAGTGCCAGGGCAATACTCGATTCGTCGAGGAAACCGGTAGTCGTATATAAAACTGTTGGAGAAACAGCTGAGGCAGCATTGCTCGAAGGCAAATGTACCCCATTCAATATCGAATTTGTAAAGGTTAAATTAGCATCAGTGCTTGTACTTGTTAAATACATAACATCTGCCTTATTGCTGGCTTTGGCACCACCTGACCAGTTGTAGTTTGACATCACAGTGCCAGTAATTGAACCTCCTAATGCAGTAGCAAAGCTACTACAATCTATAGCAGCCCGAGCAGAACCTGTTCTGGAGCTATAATTGCCAATCAAACTACAATCAGTTAGATTCAAAGTGCTTTTAGGAGTGGTATTAAACCAAAAAACAGAGCCATTCGAAGTGTTTGAACTATTTACAATAATGGTTCGCAATAATTTAAGTGTTGAGCCACCAACTATGTAAAAGCAACCACCATTTCCAGTTAATAAATTATCTGTTGTGTTTGATGAATAATTGGTGTCAAACAAACAATCGGTAATGTTGCTAGTAATAGTCGTTGTAAAATATATAGCACCTGCTCGTCCGTAAGCCGAATTATTTTTAAAATTACAGTTGGTAAAATTAATCGTTTTTGCAGTCGATCCATTGTTAAAAAACGCAGCACCACCATATCCGTTTGCTATTGTAGGAGTTACATTAGCTTGATTTCCTATAAAATTGCAATTATCGAAAGATATTGTAATATTATATGCGAAACTAGCCATGTACAAAGCTCCGCCGTTTGCATTTGTGGAAACATTATTTTTAAAACCCACATTTTTAAACTCTATATTCGCTTGAGAACTTGTAATATTCAAAGCAGTAGCAGAAGACCCTGTTGAAGTGAAATTTTCAAAATTAAGACCATCGAGTATAATTTTATATGTACTTGGGGCAGTAGTGGCATTAATGTTCAACCCTTTTGCTGTTCCGTTTCCAGCCACAAACAATGTAGAATCAATGGACAAATTTCGTGTTGGCAAATTAGTACCAGCTGATGTAGCTGGGTAGCCACCAATAATTGATACATATTTGGTCAACGAAATAGTAGTTGTTCGGGAGTACTTCGAAGCGGCCATATAAACTACATCTCCATCTGCAAGTGTTGCACCTCCAGTGGTTGCAGTATTATTTAAAACTGAAACATTAGCAGCATCATCCCAGCTTGTTCCTTCGCCATTAGCATTGTTTTTCACATACCAGTCTCTTGCCGACAATGAACTATTTACCATAATAAAAAAGGCAAACAAGATAAATTTACTAAAAAAAAGTAGTTTTGTTTTCATACGAATTTATTTTTAAGATTATTATTTGATCTGTTTATTCTCAGCTGAGAATGACGATACAAATATAGTTTGGACTTAGCAGAATGAATAGTAAAATAATTTCAAACTAAAGGAGAAATGTTACATCTCTGATAAAAGCCCTTGTAACGGTGCTTTTGAGACTTGCATTTCTCCTTTTATAACAAAAAAACTATCGGTAAGTTTTTTATTTTTAGCCCAAAATAAACCTATAAATTATCGCCGCTATTTTTTACCAAAATCACAAATTCATGAACAACCTTTGCAGTACCATTTGTGCCCACATTTACACCAACAATCGAAGCTTTGTAAACGCCGCGTTCTTTGTAAGTATATTGGTAATATTTCATGGAGCTTTGATCAACGCGTTTTACGATAGTATTGGCATCAGGTATAACTGCTGTGGGATTAATGCTTCTACTAATTAGCCATGCTTCGCTTGGTGCAACTCCTGCTTCAACTACTTTGGTTACATCGAGCGGTGCAGTAACCGAAACGGGATAGTTTACGGCCAATGCAACTCCGTTTTTGTTAGGTGCAGATGCTGTTCCGGTAACTTCAGGTTTATAACTTACACCAATTTCACCCATATTCCATGCATATCCGGTAGCATTGTCTACTTCGGTTGTTGTTCCGGGTGCAGTGGTTTTGGCAGGTGCATATTGTGCCCAGGCTGCTGAACCCAAAATATTGGTGATTTGTGCATAAGCAACCGTTTTTGAGTTTGTTACAGAAACTCCATTTCTCGAATAACCATAATTACGTGTTTCGGTATTAGTAACAACCAACCCAGCTGCCGGAATTGAAAGCAGGTTTTTAGTAGCATCGGCACTTTTAGCTACAAGGGCAATATTTAAATCGCCGGAGGTTAAATCTAACAGAGTTGAGGCTGAATTTATTACAAAATTCTCGGTTAGCGATGTAGCAACTGTAGATGTGGCACGCAGTTTCATTAATTCGGTTTTTGTGGCTTTACCCAATTCTTCGGCTGTAGGGTTTTTCAACCCACCAATGGCAACCAGTGCATATTCTTTTGCTAACGTATTATCAAAAGTATTAACGGCGGTGGTTACTGTTATTTTCGATTCGAAAGTAGTTCCGTCTTCTGATTTGTAAAATCCCCGCTGCCCGAAACGGTACTCTTTGCCCGATTCGCCCGAGTAAAACAATATCTGATCGGGACAACCATCCGGAAAACTGAATGTTACTTTTTCATTCGTATTTACCACAAAGGTGTCACTTATAACTTTTACATAATCAGAAACTTCTACTTTGAAACTATCGGGTGCAATTGCCAATGCACGTTCGTCCTCGCAGCTACCCAAAGTATAAGCAGTTAGCACAAAAAGGAATATTTTTATTTTTGTTTTCATCTTAATTTCTTTCTTAATTTATTACTATAAACTGCAAACTATAAACTATAAACTGCAAACTATAAACTATAAACTGTAAACTGCAAACTATAAACTCTCTTTACCATCCCTGATTTTGATAGAATGTATTCGAGGCACGTCCTATTTCGTTGTTTGGAATCGGCATTAATGAGAATTTCACATAATTGTTCATCAATGCTTTGATAGCATATATTGGACGCGGTTCGTTATTTCCCGAAGAATTTATAGCAGCATCGCCTTTGTAGACCGGAGTGGAAGCACCATCCGAACCATACACTTTGGCATCGTCCACAATTTTATCGTAAACGGCTTTGTATTTATCGTATCCCCAACGGATTAAATCCATGCGACGTACACCTTCGAAACACAATTCGCGCGAACGTTCGTCCTGAATATAAGCTAAATCGTAACTCGAAATATTACCCAATCCGGCACGGTTTCGAATTTGATTGATATAACCAACTCCGTCGGTTACGGATGCACCGGTAGTACCTGATTTTAGCAAAGCCCCTTCGGCAGTCATCAACAGTACATCGGCATAGCGTAAAATCGGGAAGTTGCATGAGTTATTGTATTGATCACGCGGCGATGGATAATTCACCTCGTATTCTCTTCGCCATTTGCCAATTCCGCGCGAATATACATTCATATATCCCGAAGTAGATGTTCCAACCATACTAACTGCGGAAATTGCACCACCTGAAACAGTTACTGAAAATTTTGTACCAACGCCTGTTGACAGTGATACAGGTGTAGTAGTTGACCAAGCATTACTTGCGCCATGAACTGTAATTTCGTACGTACCATCGGTATATCCTGCACCGGCATTGTCAATAATTGTTTCGTCGACCAATTTATCTCCTTTTACTACAAAAGTAAGCTTTGCACTTACAGCAGGAGTCCCCATGCTTGTTGGAAAACCATAAGCGATGTATGGATACCGCATATTATCTGTGTTTTTGTAGGCATAAGTCGAGATATTCCAATCGCGACGAATATCGCCTGCCTCGTATTTTGTCCAAAGTGTAGCTTGTGGACGATATTGCGGATTGGCATATCCAATTTTGCTTGTTCCGTACGATGGATCGGCACAATCGACTCCCATGTATGAACCGAGCCAGTTGACATAAGAGCCATTCCAGCCCTGATAGGTTCCACTTAGGTTCGATTTCATGTAGAACGAACAATCCCATAAACTTTCTTTGTTTTGATCTGTAGTAACATTATTTATCATATTGTTGTAAAAAACACGGGCATAACCGGGCAAAGTTTCGCTTATATTACTTCCACCTTTTGCATTAACAGTAGCCGTATTTAAACTATGTATGTTTCTGTTAATCAATTGTTTTCCCCAAACAGCAACCGAATCGTACATAGCCGTAACTTTACAATCGGGATGTGAGGCAAGGTACAAACCAACCCGAAGCGATAAACCTTCGGCCACCGATTTGGTAATGTAAGTGGTGGTTTTAGTTGTTGTAATTTCGCTAAGCATAGGTACTGCTGCCCGCAGTTCTTTAACCGCAAATAAGCAAACATCTTTCATAGGGTCGCGTGGCAAATCAAGATTTGTCATAAGGTGTGTTGGTATATTTTTGATGGGCACAGGACCGAAATGTACAGCCAACATATAATGTGCAAAGGCTCTCAACGTCATTGCTTGCCCTACCATATCGTCTTTTTTTGCTTTGTCCATTGTAACCGAACTTGCCATATCTATCACAATATTGCACGATTCGATAATCTGATAAAATGCACGCCAGCTTTCCTGAATGTGAGTTGTGGTAGTACTGTTGCAGTTATGAAGCCCGATAGTATTGGCATCCGAGTTGTTAGTGGTTCGGTAAAACGATTCATCGGTATCGCAACCGTTTATGGCTCCCCAAAGTCCGTAGCCGTAGGTGCTGCGGTCGGTGGTCAATGTACTGTAAGCGGTGGTAAGCATACCGCGCATTAATGCTTCCGAAGGTTCCTGCAAGTTGGGTTTGGTGCTCGTAAGTGCCAAATCGGTGTCGCAGGCAGTAATCATCAGCATCAAAACAGGAACAAATAATCTGATTAAATATTTTGTTTGCATAATATTGATTTTTTTAGAAGGTTATATTAATACCGCCGTTTAACATAAGCGAACGCGGATAAGCTGCATTGTCCATACCGCCCGTCATCGACGAATACGAAGTGGTGTTGGTAATTTCGGTATAGCCGGTGCCGCGTTTGGTGTTTACACCGCCATAGTTCGATACTTCAGGATCTTGTCCCGAATATTTTGTCCAAAGCGCTAAGTTTTGAGCCGATGCAACCAAGGTAATGTTTGAAATTTTTAATTTCGAAATTACTTTTTTGGGTAATGTGTAACTCACCGATAATGTTTTGAAACGAATAAACGAACCATCTTCCACATATTTATCGGTTACGCGTGGGTTGGTAACACTTACGTCGCCACCACCGGTTGCTTCGAGTACGCGTGGAATATCGGTATCAGTATTTTCGGGAGTCCAACGGTCGGCAAAAGTGGCATACATATTTCCACGATTCCAGTATTTGCCCGATTCGTTAAATTTCAATGCATTGTAGTTCAAAACTTTGTTGCCATAACTATATTGGAAAAATGCCTGTACATTAAACCCTTTCCATGTTACGTTGGTTGTAAAACCTCCGGTTAAAAACGGAATGGGTGAGCCCAATGTGGTGCGGTCGTTATCATCGAGAATTTTATCACCATTCAAATCTTTGTATTTGCGGTCGCCGGGTTGTGGAGGATAATTGGCGTTTTTGAGTGTTGCAAAACGCACTACGTCTGGTTTAAGAGTGTAAGAACCATTCGGATTGGTGTAAAAATCGTCGGCCTGATACAAACCATCGCTCATAAAACCATAGAATTGAGAAATATTTCCACCTTTTTTGGCAATCCACAATGCTGTAATATTGTCCGGTCCACTTTGTATCAATACATCATTTCCCTGCGCAATTTCGAGCACTTTGTTGGTGTTATAACTCATATTGAAGTTGGCTTTCCAACTCAAATTTTTATTTTGAATAAGTGTAGCGCCCAATGTCAGTTCAATTCCCTGATTCATAACACTACCCACATTTTCATAGCGGGTATTTCCACCGTTAAAATAGCCAGCATAATATGGAATGTTTTTAGCCATAAGAAAACCCGAAGTAATCTTGCGATAATAATCGGCTGTCAGTGTAAATTTATCTTCTAGGAACGACCAATCGGTACCAATGTTATACTCGTTTGTTTTTTCCCAAGTAAGTGTAGGGTTCGAATAAAAGTACTGTGCCAAGCCGTTTGTTAATGTAGACCCATCAAAAGTATAGGCTCTGAATTTTTGTAATTGTCCTAATTCCAATAAGTACGAGAAATCGCTTACACCACGGTTATTCCCTACTGATCCGGTACTTAGGCGAACTTTGGCGTCGCTTACCACATCGGTTAGTGCATTCATAAACGGCTCCTGAATCAATCGCCATGCAAAAGCACCCGACGGAAAAAACCCCCATTGATTGCCTTTGAAAAACTTGGACGAACCATCCGCACGGAAATTTACTGTGAATAAATAACGATCTTTTAAGGTGTAATTTACACGTCCGAGATACGAATAAAGTTGATTGGCTGAGCCGTTGTAGCCCGATTGTGTTCCTGCACCCGAAGTAGTTACAGTGCCCGACGATAAATTGTATAACCCAAGGTATTCAAATTCAGGCGTCATATTCGTTACACGCATTGTTTCGGTCTGAAAGCCACTGTATTGATAGGTAAAACCAAGCAAGGCATCCAAAATGTGATTTTTATTGAATTTTTTACGGTAATTCAATAAGTTCTCATTCAGAAAGTTACTTACATCCTGATTATCAATTAATCCATTTACACCGTTAGCATTTAACGCTGTGGCCGTAGATGAAGGATCAGAGGTGGTTTTGCGTTTGAATAAATTTCCCTGAACAGTTTTCGAATT
>CAMDNO010000146.1 GCA_945902955.1 Porphyromonas cangingivalis | reverse complement strand
AAAGATCAATCTATCGAAAGTATTTCGCTTGAAGATGCGTTGGAACTCTTTAAACTACCTCGTCAAGTAGGTGAATTCGAAAATAAAGTGATGACAGTTGCCATTGGCCGTTTTGGCCCATATATTCGTCATGATGCGGCGTTTTATTCGTTGCCCAAAACCGATGACCCGATGAGCGTAACTACCGAACGTGCCATCGAAATTATTGTTGAAAAGCGTGAAGCTGAAAAAAATAGAACCATTTTAACTTTGGGCAAAGATGAAGAAATTCAGGTGCTTAATGGCAGATATGGTGCATATTTTACATTTAATAAAATAAATTATAAAATACCGAAGGATACAGATGCAAGTGCACTTACTTTCGAAAAATGTCAAGAATTAATGGCTGCTCAGCCTGATGCGGGAATTAAGAAAAAGGGCTTTATCCCTAAGGGAAAAGGTGGTGCCAAAAAAGGAGGGAAAAAATAGTTTGCAGTTAATAGTTTACAGTTTATAGTGAGTATTATTCTTTTAAAGGTTTAAATAGTTTGAAATGAATAGAGTACAAGTTTTTATAGCGATTTTGTTTTTGGCAATTGCTATGCAGGCACAAGACATTTCTTTGACCGAAAATCAACCGGCAATGATTTATTCGCTTCCGAAGTCGGAAATTGTTATCGAAGTTGATTTGGAAAAAACAAGTCGCAAACCGGGTATTTATTTTCAATACTCCGAACGCTATTTGGCTACAACTCAAATAGTTTTAGAAGAAAAAACATCTTATCGGTTAAGGTCAGTTAAACTCACAACCATTCCTGTGGCTGATCAAAAACGTACTTATGTAATTCATCCTGTTCCGAAAAGTGCTTTAAATCAACTGTCTGTCAATGAAAATGGAATTTTGTGTGGAGTAAATGTACCTTGTAAATCAGTAGATAATTTATTTCAAAAATCAGCAGTTTTCGAAAATGCTGAGCCGCTCTCGAATAATTCATTGTTACCACTTGGTGAGGAATATATGATGGCTGGTTCGGTAGCTAAACTTGCCGAAGGTGCAGCCAAACAAATTTATCGCATTCGCGAAAGTCGTTTAAGTTTATTAACTGGCGATTTGGAACATGCGCCTGCAGATGGAACCTCAATGCAAGCAATGCTCGATGGATTAAATAAATCGGAAAAAGAATTAACAGAGCTTTTTGTGGGTAAAACTCAAACAACAATCGAAAAAAAAATAATTTTTATTGGTGCTGATACGGCTGTAAATGAAAAGATAGCTTTTCGCTTTTCGATGTACAAAGGAATTGTTGACACGGACGATTTATCTGGAAATCCTTATTTTATAAGTGTTAAGCCCGAAAAAATTAAAACTATAAATAGTGTTTTACAAGCCAAAAAAGATAAAACCGAAACGATTAATACAATTTATCCAGCCAAAACTCAAATTAATCTTACAGATGGTGTGAACACTTTGTGTGCAATAAATACCGAGATGCCTCAATTTGGAATTGTTGTTCCGCTGTCGGCTAATGTTTTTGGTTCAGGTAAGTTGAAAGTTTTTGTCGACCCAACAAACGGAAGGTTGCTTTGTATTGAAAAATAAGGCGAACCTTCACAATGACGGGAGATTTTCCATACACTTTATTAAATAGAAATCAACTGATTTCGAAAATAAACAGATTGGCTAGCAACAGTCAATCGTTTGTTTTTATAATCGATTTCAAAGCTGAAAATGGTTATGTTGTTGAACGTCAAAATATAGATATTGAATACATTAGAACCAATATTTTTGATGACAATCAAGTTAAATTGCAGTCAAGTACGAATAAGTTAATTTGGGAAATATATCCAATATCGAAAGCGGTTTATCAGCCTAAATTCGAATTTATAAAGAGCGAAATTCACAAAGGAAATTCTTTTTTAGTAAACCTAACGCAACCAACTCGAATAGAAACGAACTTATCATTGGAGGAGATTTACAATCGAAGCCAAGCCAAATATAAGTTATGGTTGCGCGATAAATTTGTTGTACTTTCACCCGAAAGTTTTGTGAAAATTACAGATGGCACAATTTCTTCTTATCCTATGAAAGGCACTATTGATGCTTCAATATCGAATGCTGAAAAAATAATTCTAAATGATAAAAAGGAAAGGGCTGAGCATGCAACTATCGTTGATTTGATTCGGAACGATTTGAGCATAGTAGCCGATAGGGTAGAGGTGAAGCGTTATCGCTATATTGATAAGCTAACTACCAATAAAGGTGAATTGCTGCAGGTTAGCTCTGAAATAGTAGGGAATTTACCGCTCGATTATGCCTCAAATTTAGGTTCGATACTTTTTTCGATGTTGCCGGCAGGTTCTATTTGTGGTGCTCCAAAGCCCAAAACAATACAAATAATTGAAACTGCCGAAGGGTATGAACGTGGTTTCTATACTGGTGTTTTTGGTTATTTCGATGGTCGAAATCTTGATTCGGCAGTGATGATTCGTTTTATCGAGCAGCAGGATAAGGAGTTAATCTTTAAAAGTGGAGGCGGTATTACATCAAAAAGTGATTTGCAAAGCGAGTACGACGAATTAATACAGAAAGTGTATGTGCCAATTTATTGAATCCATAAAACTATTTGACGGGCAATTCTATCGTTTGCCTTTTCATCAAGCGCGGGTTGATAGCATTTTCAAACGTTTTTTTCCTACTTCGAACGGTTTTCAGTTAGTGCAAATTTTAGGAGATAAAAATTTTCCTGAAAAGGGTCTTTTTAAATGCCGTATTGTTTTTAATCAATCGATTCAACTTGTTGATTTTGTGCCTTATACGAAACGAAAAATTTGTACACTTAAACTAGTCGAAACACAAATAGAACCTACAAATTACAAATCGGAAAATCGCGAACAGATTACTGCTGCTTTTGCTCAAAAAGGTAATTGCGACGATATTCTTATGTTGAATAATGGCTTTTTGAGCGATGCTTCTTACTATAATACTGCTTTGTGGAATGGCGAAAATTGGTATACGCCTCATGTTCCAATTATATATGGTACACAGCGTGCTTACTTGTTGCAAATAGGAAAAATAGTTGAAAGAGAAATTCGCAAAGAAGATATTTCATCTTACAAAACCATTCGCCTTTTTAATGCCATGGTTGAGTTTGGCGAAATAGAATTAGATGTGAAAGATATTTTATAGCTTACTGCTAATAATTCACTCCATCCCAAATTAAATTAAATTCGGACAAATGAATTCCTACTTCTTGCAAGCGTTTTAAATCGTTTGTAATTATGTTGTATACTAAAGCTGAATCGTTATTAGCCAATAAGATGGCTTGTTTTAAATGTAGAATTGTTTCTTTAAAATGCTTGTCAGTCCAGTCGATGTACGCTGCATGAATGTAGTCTGCCGAAAGTGGCTGATTTTCGAGTATCCGTTGCGAATAATAGCGTGCCTGTGCATTATTCCCCGATATGAATGCACTCCACACTATGGCTCTTTGCACTTTCTGATTATTTTCGTCGGCAAGTTCAAGCCCAGTATAAATTTCTAACGCTTGTTTATATTGTTTTAATTCGAGGTGGCAATTGGCTATTTGCAATGCTATTTTTTGCTGATTTGGACGCAAAAAATTAGCATGTTTGTAATAATCTATTGCTTTTTCGAAATCCCCTAATAACTTATAGCACAATGCAATTTTCTTAGTTGTCCACAAATCGTCGGGTTGTATGATATCTGCTTTTAAAAATGCATCAAGCGCACTTTTAAGGTCTGATAACTGCTGATAACAATACCCAATTTTTTGAAATACAGCAGCTGTCGGTTCATTTTCCTCCAATAATTCGTGAAACAATTCGATGGCTTGCTGATATTGACTTTTAGCAAAATAAAATTCAGCTACAGTTGATTTTAATTCGCTGCCAGCCGATAAAATATCAAACAAGTAGGAGCGATGCATAAAAAGTGCAGAAGCAAACATGTTCGAAAAATCACTTCGATTAGGATGCAGTTTGAAAAATCGAAATAAATCCTGGATATATTGTTTCGAAATATTTTTAGAGTAGATTTCAGGAGCTAAAATAGCTTGATCTTTTTCAATTTCGGCCAATTGGTCCGATTCCATTTTGAACGACCGTTTGAGCGACTTACGCTGCGATTCAGGCATTTGTAGAATACTCATACAAAACGAATATTTGTCGGAATTACACAAAGCATTGTTGGCAACAAAAGCAGTTAAAAGTGATTGCTCTTTGTCTTCAAAAAGTTCATTTATAGTGCTATACGATGAGTCGAAAGGTAAAAACCAATTAGCAAAATCGTTGAAAAACGAGAAGTTTTTCAACATCGCAAAAGTTCCCATATATACGTCAGCGCCTTCCAATTGCAATTCTGTAAGCTCTTGCAGCTTATCTTGAACACCACTTTTTTCGATTATTTCCTGCCATTCGGGGTTTGCTTCTTCCCACTCGTCAGATTTTAGTAGGCTGTCGGCATCCATTTTATTTTTTAGTAATGGACTTATTTTCATTACCTCTGGCAGAATTTCTTCCCGTAATTTTTTTGTAATTTTATCTGTTTCTACCGTTCCTATAATCTGGATGATAATATTTTTAAAATTTTCAGAAGTGCTATTTTCATCAGCCAAAAGCATCAATCTATTTCGAACAGCTGGGAAATAGGGTATAAATGGATTGTAACGAGCTAATACAAAGCACAATCCCACTAAACTTCGTTGTTTTACTTCGGCATCGGAGTGCGAGCAACAATCGAGTAAAAGTTGAAGCTTTTCTTCGTCGAACATGCGCCATAAATTCAACGTAAGAGCAGTTACTGCCAAATTTTTTTCGAGCCTGCCTGCATATACTTTACTTGTTATTTTTTGAAATAAAGCAATCTCATTGTTTTTGTAAATAGTAGTTAACCAGAGTATGGCGAATGTATCTTGCAAGAGTTGTTCGTAATTTCGACGCCCATTCAGATTAATTAAATCTTCTTCCGTATTTGTATGAAAATAATTCAAGGAGTCAGTTAGTTTTTCATACGATGCAAAATGTAAACGATGTGGAAAATAACGCTTTTGAAGGTATTCGAAATTGGATGCGTTTCGGTACATCAATTCTTCACGCAATTCGCAGGTCAGGCAAAATAATTTTGAAGTTAATTTGTTTAAAATAACCTTTCGATGCGGATCGTCGATTCCTTGTATAAAATAATCGAGCAATAATTTATAATTCTGTTTAATTTCATCAAATCTATCGCTAAATGTGCCTTCCTGAAGTTCATCTATCAATAAGTGTGCTTTATCGAAGGCGTATTTTAATTTGCCATCGGTTAATGCTGAAAGTACAGATTTGTAAGTATCGTGAATTTGTGCAGGAGTCATTATTTGATGTGGTGATGAGATGATGTGATGATACGGTGATAAGTTGATAGATTATAGCTAAAACTTTATAAACTTTACTAACCTTACAAACTTTATAAACTTCCTTCTATCCCAGTCTACTCAGTTTTATTAATCTTTCTTCATCAATAATTTTTAATTTTCGTCCATCCATGGCAATAAGATGTTCGTTTACGAATTGCGAAAGTGTACGAATTGCATTTGATGTTGTCATATTCGATAAATTAGCAAGATCCTCGCGCGAAAGGTAGATGTTAATCGTGGCTTCGTCGGCTTCTAAACCATAATTCTTTTTCAGAATTAATAAAGCTTCAGCCAATCTTCCGCGTATATGTTTTTGAGTAAGACTTACGGTACGTGCATCAGATGCGCCTAAGTCGGTTGCCAATTCTTCGAGAAATCGAAAGCAAAGTGCATTATTGTGTCGAAGTATTGAAATGAAAATATCTTTTTTAATTAAATAAACAGTTGATGATTCAAAGGCTGCAACGGTGGTGTTGTATAACTCGTTGGCTATCATGGCTCTATAGCTGAAGTTTTCGCCAGGTTTTAACATACGAATAATCTGAGTTCTGCTTCCAACACCTTCTTTATATACTTTTAGTTTACCAGACTCTAAGGTCATAATGTGTGTTGGTACATCGCCTTCACAGGTAATTATTTCGCCCTTTTTAAACGTTTGAGTCGTGTGGTTGTTGCGTAAATACTGACGTTCGTCGGGGGTTAACACATCCCAAAAATTTAACACCTCTTCTAAAGGTTTCATTTCAATAGTACTTTTTCTCGCCATTTTGTGTTTAAGATAAAAATATGTTTGACAACACTGTTTTAAATCACAAATTTACACATTTTTATCGAAATACAATATTTTTACATGAAAAAGTTGTTTTTTTTCAATTTAATTGCTCGATTGTTGTAAGATTTGTTGTTTGAGTTGCTATTAAACATTTTGAACTATAAAGTGTTCATACAATACCTCTATTATAATAAAAAAAATGATACAAGAAATAGTAGTTTACATTATACTTACTTCCGTAATAGCATATAGCGTTTATAAAATTATAAAAATTACAAAACCTAAAGCTAATTCGGGCTGCGAGGGTTGTAGTGGATGCGAAATTAAAAATGAAATTTCGAAGAATGCGAAAACCACGACATATAAACATTCTTGCAATTCTGTTAAATAATACTAATTTGTTTCTTTTCAAAACTTAGTTTTCAAAAAGTTCATTTTAATTTTTCTCCAAATTCTTATTGTAAAGTTATTGTTGAAGCTTTCGTAATTACGAAGGCTTCAACTGTTTTATGCTGCTGTATTTAGCAAAAATTATCAAAAATACTTATTGTATAATTTACAATAAAAAGATGTTGCATATTGTTTATTTTACAGTATTCAAATACTTGATAATGTGTTTTATAACATAAAGTATGATTGCATTAATATGGGAATATTGCTGTATTTTTGACGAGTAAAAGTTTTTTGTTTTTTAAAATATATGATTTCATTTTACTACCATGCCAAACGAAATAATTTATAATCCACACGTATCGGTCGATTGTGTAGTTTTTGGCTTTGATGGTGAAAATCTCAAAGTACTTTTAATCGAACGCATTATTTCAGATCAAAATGAGCTCTATAATGACAAAAAGCTTCCGGGCAGTATTATACTGGCAGATGAAGATTTGGATGAAGCAGCTAATAGGGTATTGAATGAACTTACAGGATTAAAAAATATTTATTTAAGCCAGTTTCATAGTTTTGGAAATCCCAGCCGTACCGAAAATCCACGTGATGTGCTTTGGCTCGAAAAAACCACACAGCTCAAAATAGGTCGTATTGTAACAGTGGCTTATGTAGCTATGATTAAAATAGATCGAAAAATTCAGTTTAAAGGCGATGAAACATCTGCAAATTGGTACAATCTGAACGAAGTGCAAGTTATGAATCTGGCTTTCGACCATAGCCTGATAATAAGCAAAGGTTTGGAGCATATAAGACATCAATCGGAAATTGAACCGAATTTGTTGTTCGAACTTTTGCCACGAAAATTTACAATTACGCAGCTTCAGTCGCTTTATGATACATTGAATCAGACTAAATCGGATGTGCGTAATTTTCGAAAAAAAGTGGCTCAATTACCATACATTGTGGCTTTAGACGAGGTGGAGGAAGGTGTACCTCACCGAGCAGCAAGACTTTATAAATATAAGAAATAAGACCCCTAACCCCTAAAGGGGAATTAAGAATATAGAATTTTTTAAATTACAATATATATGATTGAACAGAATGAACCAAATGAAACCAACTCTTACTCCCCTTCAGGGGTTGGGGGTTTTCTACTTGGTTATGATTTAGGTAGTTCGTCGGTAAAGGCGAGTTTGGTAAATGCCGAGACAGGCGAATGCGTTTCGTCGGCATTTTTCCCAAAAAAAGAAATGGAAATAATTTCGGTAAAAACGGGTTGGGCAGAGCAAAATCCCGAAATTTGGTGGGAAAATCTAAAGTTAGCAACTCAGGTTGTAATGGAAGAGGCCGCTATTGATGCCAATAAAATTAAAGCAATTGGTATTTCTTATCAAATGCATGGATTGGTGTTGGTTGACAAAAATCAACAAGCAATTCGCAATTCCATTATCTGGTGTGACTCACGCGCTGTGCCTTACGGCGAAAAAGCCATGAGCGAAATTGGAAGCGAAATGTGTTTGTCGAACCTTTTAAATTCTCCGGGTAATTTTACCTTGGCTAAAATGGCTTGGGTAAAAGAAAATGAACCTGAAAACTTTGCAAAAGCAAAATATTATATGTTGCCTGGTGATTATTTGGTCATGCGAATGACTGGTGTGGCTGCAACAACTGCTTCGGGCTTATCCGAAGGCATTGCTTGGGACTTCAAAGACGAAGCACCTGCTCAATTTCTGTTCGATTATTTTGGTTTCGATACTACTTTAGTTCCTGAAATTGTGCCAACATTTGGTCAACAAGGAAATTTGAAAGCTGATATTGCCGCTGAACTTGGCTTGGCAGCCGGAACTCCGGTTACGTATCGTGCTGGTGACCAACCTAACAACGCTTTATCTCTTAACGTGTTAAATCCGGGCGAAATTGCTGCAACAGGAGGCACTTCGGGCGTGGTGTATGGCGTAAACAGCGATTCAAAATTCGACCCACAAAGTCGTGTAAACTCATTTGCACACGTAAACCATACCAAAGAAGCTACACGCGTTGGTGTTTTGCTTTGTATCAATGGAACTGCCATTTTAAACACATGGATTAAAAATAATGTAGCTCCCGAAGGTATCAGTTATGCCGAAATGAACGAACTAGCAGCCGGAATTCCGGTAGGAAGTGAAGGTGTAAGCATTATTCCTTTTGGTAACGGTGCTGAACGCGTTTTGGGAAATCAGGAACCAAACTGCTCTATTCATGGAGTAAATTTCAATCGTATCAGTAAAGCGCATTTAATACGTGCAGCACACGAAGGCATTGCATTTTCGTTTAAATACGGCATGGACATTATGAACGATATGGGCATTGAAACCAAAACCATTCGTGCCGGACATGCTAACCTGTTCCTCTCTCCCATTTTCCGTCAAACACTGGCAAATATTACCGGAGCAACTATTGAACTTTACAATACAGATGGTTCGGTAGGTGCAGCACGTGGAGCAGGAATCGGAGCAGGAATTTACAAAAATGCCGAAGAAGCTTTTGCAACGCTGAAAAAAATTCAGGTAATTACGCCCGAACAAAAAGATGTGGAAGCTACGAAGGTGGCGTATGAGAAATGGGTTAGGAAAATATAGAAGGCCACCCCTAACCCCTAAAGGGGAACTAGGATACTTCGGTTCTATATTTCTTACTAACTAAATTAAAAAAAATCAAAACTAATATCTCTTATTCCCCTTTAGGGGTTAGGGGTTAATCAATTTAAAAACAATTAATACTAACTTCTCTTATCCCCCTTTAGGGGTTAGGGGCAATCAATTAAAATTATGGCAAAAGTGTATTTCCCATCAGTGGAAAAAATCAAATTCGAGGGTAAAGAAAGTAAAAATCCCTTAGCATTTCGTTATTACAATGCAGAACAAGTAGTTTATGGAAAAACCATGGCTGAGTGGTTCAAATTCAGTATGGCCTGGTGGCATACTTTATGTGCCGAAGGTGGCGATCCATTTGGTCCAGGCACACAAGTACACCCATGGGTAGGTGCTTCTGACGCTGTTCAGGCAGCTAAAGACAAAATGGATGCAGGTTTCGAATTCATGATCAAAATGGGCATCGAATACTATTGTTTCCACGATATCGACTTGGTGGACGAAGGTGCTTCAATTGAAGAATACGAAGCTAACCTGAAAGCTATTGTTGCTTACGCAAAACAAAAACAAGCTGAAACTGGCATCAAATTGATGTGGGGAACTGCAAACGTATTTTCACCAGCTCGTTACATGAACGGTGCAAGCACCAATCCTGATTTCAACGCTGCTGCTCGTGCAATGCTTCAAATCAAAAACGCTATCGACGCTACTATCGATTTAGGTGGACGTGGTTATGTATTCTGGGGTGGTCGCGAAGGTTATATGAGCCTTTTGAACACCAACATGAAACGCGAAAAACAACACATGGGAACTATGTTGCAAATGGCTCGCGATTATGCACGTGCAAAAGGATTCAAAGGCGTTTTCCTGATTGAGCCAAAACCAATGGAACCAATGAAACACCAATACGATGTGGATGCTGAAACAGTAATCGGGTTCCCGAAAGAATTTGGTTTGGAAAACGATTTCAAATTGAACATCGAAGTAAACCACGCTACATTGGCAGGTCACACGTTTGAGCACGAATTGCAATGTGCAGTTGATGCAGGCATGTTAGGTGCTATCGATGCTAACCGCGGTGATGTGCAAAACGGTTGGGATACCGACCAATTCCCTGTTGACATCTTCGAATTGACACAAGCTATGTTGGTGGTGCTTCAAGGTGGTGGCATGCAAGGTTGCGGAACTAACTTCGATGCTAAAATCCGTCGTAACTCTACCGACAACGAAGATTTATTCATTGCTCACGTAGGTGCTATGGATGTGATGGCTCGCGCTTTACTTTCGGCAGCAGCTATTTTGGAAGAGTCTCCTTACAAACAAATGGTTACCGACCGTTATGCTTCTTACGATGCAGGCAAGGGAAAAGAATTTGAAGAAGGAAAATTGACTTTCGAAGATGTATATGCGTATGCAAAAGCGAATGGTGACCCAAAACAAATCAGCGGAAAACAAGAGCTTTACGAAGCTATTGTAAATATGTATATCTAATAATCAGAGGCAAGAGGCAAGTAGTAAGAGGCAAGTAAAAGCTGCATTCTTACCTCTTACCTCTTACTCCTTACCTCTAAAATATTATGAAAACTCAGGAAATAAACAAATTTTTTATCATTGGCGTAACGCTTGTAGCAACTTTAGGTGGTTTGCTGTTTGGTTACGATACGGCTGTAATTTCGGGTGCTGTTGACCCGCTCAAGGCTTTCTTTCAGCTCGACGCAGCTCATTATGGCGATGCAGCTACCTTTTATCATGGTGCAACTGTTTCGAGTGCATTAATCGGCTGTATCATAGGTGGCATAATTTCAGGTATTTTTGCAACTCGTTTTGGACGCAAAAAATCGTTGATTATTGCTTCTGTACTTTTCTTTATTTCGGCAGTAGGATCTGGCTATCCCGAAATGATTTTCTTCAACAGCAGTACCGATATTTCTACATTACTCGTTTCTTTTAATATTTATCGCGTTATTGGAGGTGTTGGTGTAGGTTTGGCTTCGGCTATTTGCCCTATGTATATTGCCGAAATGGCTCCTGCTGAAATTCGTGGAAAATTAGTTTCGTGGAATCAGTTCGCTATTATTTTTGGTATGTTGGTAGTCTATTTTGTCAACTATTTTATTGTTTACGGAAAAGATCCTATTTGGATAAATACTGAAGGCTGGAGATTAATGTTCCTTTCGGAATCGTTTGTAGCAGCAACTTTTGGTGTTTTACTGTTTTTAGTTCCAGAAACTCCCCGTTACTTGGCTTTAAATCATAACGATGAAAAAGCATTAAGTATTTTGAGTAAAATTAATGGAAGTGTAAAAGCCAAACAAATTTTATCTGAGATTAAAGAAACAGTTCACGAAAAAGTGGAAAAAGTGCT
>CAMDNO010000145.1 GCA_945902955.1 Porphyromonas cangingivalis | reverse complement strand
ACAATTAGATATTGACAAACACAATGCACAATACTCAGCCATTGAAGTAAAAGAATTTAAACAATCGCACGATAGATTTCTAATTATCGATAATACCGAAATTTATCACTTTGGAGCTTCACTCAAAGACCTTGGTAAGCGGTGGTTTGGATTTTCTAAATTCGAAAAAGAAGCTGTTGAAATGTTGGGAAGACTTTAATTGAAATATTCACGAAAAATTTCTTTATTCACATTAATTATTTTAAAAACATTTCATATATTTGCAAAATCAAATACACAAAACCACTTTTGCAGCAGTTTTTGTCTATTGATTTTTTCGCCCGCTGTAGCGACAGTGGCATTACATATTATCAAAAGCGTTAGCTTTTATTCTTGCCTATAAAACGACCAATTTTTAAGACAACAGGAATAAGTTAGTAAACGCCTGCGCCTAAGGCGTGGGCTTTAACTTATCTGTTGTGAGGTGCTTGGTCGTACCTATAGGCGTGATACAGTTAAATGTTCCACGCTTTTTTTATGCCCAAAAGTGAATGAATAATTAATATATATTTAACAACCAACAAATTAGAAATGCCCATGAAAAATCTATCGTTTATGAAATTGTTTTTAATTTCAACCAGTTTATTCTTAATATCAGTTACAACGACCGCTAAAAATTATCAGACCGAATGTGTTTCACTTGAAACAGATGGTTATGTTACTATCAAGATTTGGGACACAAAAAAGGGAAAAAATTACACCTCCCAACAAGCTCGAAAAGATGCTGTAGCGACGATTCTATTTTCTGGAACATCAGGAAAAAATGGCTGTATTACACAACCGCCCATCCTCAACAAAGCCAATGAACAACAAAATTTCAAATCTATCGAAAAGAAATTCTTTTCAAAAAACGGTAAATGGAGCGTTTTTACAAAAAGTTCAGCAACTGAGAGAACATTACCCATTAGCGTAGGTGAAAAGGAATGGAAAGTTTATCAGGTTTCGGTTTCGCGCGATGAACTTAGAAAATATCTTGAAGAACAAAAAATTATAAATGCATTAAATTCCGAATTCTAAAAATTAATCATTATGAGAAAAAAAAGTTTATTTATTTTGACAATTGCCCTTTGGGCTATTTATGGAAGTGTTTTTGGACAAGCCAAAAAACCCACATTAATGATTTTGCCAAGCGACAATTGGTGCGAACAACGGTTTTTTATGACCGAGTTTGACAATCAAGGAACAAAACAAAAAGTTCCAAATTACAAACAAGCATTTCAGGAAGATACTGAAATTGGTCAGGTTATAAGCAAAATTGGTGCTTTAATGGTTTCAAGAGGATTTCCATTGAAAGATGTTGAGCAGGAATTAAAAGCAATTGAAGCCCGAAATTCTGAGAACAATATGACTGCAAGCAATGCTACTGGTTCATCTATGGCGGAAAGTCCGTTGGACAAAATAAAGAACAAAGCCAAAGCCGATATTTTAATACAAATATGGTGGAAAGTGAGCAAAACCGAACAAGGCAAAGTTGTATCGTTTGTACTCGAAGCATTTGATGCTTATTCAAGTAAACGAATTGCATCTTCTACAGGAAACGGAACACCAAACAACATCGACATTGTTCCTGTATTATTGGAGAGAGCAATTTTGGCTAATATTGAACCATTTACAGCACAATTACAGTCGCACTTTGACGATATGTTTGCCAACGGCAGAGAAATAATGCTGACGGTGAAGAGATGGAATAGTTGGGAAAATAATATGGAAACCGAAATTGCTGGAACTGAAATTACCGATTATATCAATAAATGGATGAAAGAAAGTACAGTAAACAAACGATTTACGATGGCAGATGCTTCTGAAAACATAATTCGTTTCGACCAAGTGCGAATTCCATTATACAATGCTGATAATGACCCAATAGATGCCCGACAATTTGCCAAAGGCTTACAGAAATACCTGAAAACAGCACCATTTAATTTTGAAGTTAAACTAATGACTCGTGGACTGGGAGAAGCAATTCTGGTTTTGGGTGAAAAATAAATCGTTATGAAAAAGATAATATTTCAAATTGTATTTTTAGTTGCTTGTGTCATGATTGCCAACTCACAAGCAAAAATGGACGATTTCGGCAGAATAGTTTTGAATAGCTATTTGCCTGAAAACATAGCTTTAACCTCGGAGGCAAAAGAACTATTGATGACTAAACTTTCGCAAATTGCCACCAATAATGGCATGGGTGGAAGTCAAGCAAACCAACGTTTTATTATTACAGCATCGTTAAATGTAGGTACAAAAGATATTATTGCCGGACCTCCTCAACTCATTTCGCAAAATATCAATATCACTTTTTTTGTTGGAGATGCCATTTCTAATACTGCATTTTCAAATACAACCATCGCCATTAAGGGAGTAGGAACAAACGAAAACAAAGCTTTTATTGATGCATTAAATACGATTAATCCCAAAAACAAGGAACTACAGACACTTTTGGATGAGGGAAAAAACAAAATAATTCAGTATTTCAACTCACAGTGCGATTTTACAGTAACAAGAGCGAAAACCTTGACTAACCAACAGAAATACGATGAAGCAATTTGCGAATTAATGCAAGTGCCCGAAGTGTGTAAAGCTTGTTACGAGAAATGTATGGTAGCGGTACAGCCAATATACCAAAAATCTATTGACCGTGAATGTACACTAAAATTAAACGAAGCCAAATCATTATGGGCTACAAGTCCAAACTCGAATGGAGCTACATCAATAGCACCAATACTCTCCGTAATAAACCCTGATGCAGCTTGCTACAATGAAGCCTTAGCCTTTAGCGAAACTGTTCGCAAAAAAGTGGAAGCAGACGAAAAACGAAATTGGGATTTTAAAATGAAAAAGTACGCTGATGAAATAAAAGTCGAAAAACAAAGAATTAATGCAATTAAAGAAATTGCAATTCAATTTGCAAAAAATCAACCAAAAACAATTTATCCAACAATTTTATGGTAAAACTGTAAGTATTAATGGAGTAACAAATAAAAACAATAAATTAAAGAATATGGAAGTAATAATGTTATCTGGACCGTCAAGTAGTGGGAAAACGACTGTAATTAATGAGGTTTATAAAATGCTGACAGGTAATTATTTTTATCCAAGTAATAAACATAAAGATTTTGAATGCACAATACAATATAATGGAAAGATGATAGCGTTTAAGTCAGCTGGAGACGAATCTCGCAATCCTATTGAAGCAATGAGAAATTATAAAACCTTAAATTTTGATGTCTTAATTTGTGCTCACAATACAAATAAGGTAAATCCCCTAAAGGAAATATTAAAGTACAAACATGTTATTATTCAGAAATCACAACCATATAAAGATAATGCAAGTTGCTTAATCGATGCAAATCAAATTTTTAATCAAATTAATATAAATAAAATGACAATTCCAACACAAGTACCAACAAATTTACAGCACAAGCCGATAATCGCTGTAAATAATTATGCGAAAATTGATGCAATTTATGCACACGACACAGATACTGTAGCACTTTCTATTGGCAAGGCACAATATGACAATAACCATATATCAGCAAAAGTGTGGCGATACAAATCGGAAAGATGGAGCAGACAAAGTGAAGAACTTCCAATTCATAGAGCTTTAGATTTAAGCATATTGACAATTGCTTCATTTATAACGGACGTAAATTCAGCATATTCATTAACTAGTTTGAGAGAAGAAATTATTGACTATAATGAAATAACTACTATTCAGGATTACTACAAAAAGAACGAACACATGCTAAAACCTAGATTAGAAGAACTTAGAAAAGTGTTGAATGTGTTTTTTGATAAAAGTAAGTTGTAAATCATTTAATCTGTAATATCGCTGTAACTGATATTTATAAATAAGCTGATTTATACTAATTTAAGCTAGAATTCCCATATTACAAAAAAATATTTATTAAAATTAAACTGATATGAATATAATATTTAGAACTACATTGATTATTTTTTTTGTGTTAAATGTAAATGTTTTGTTTTCTCAGAATCAAAATGAAAAAACAGTTTCTATAACCGTAAGTGGTAGTGGCAAAACACAAGATGAAGCAAAGCAATCTGCTTTACGTTCGGCAATAGAACAGGCATTTGGTGCTTTTATTTCTGCTAAAACAGAAATACTCAACGACCAAATTATTTCCGACCAAATCTCTTCTGTTGCAAGTGGGAACATTCAATCTTACGATTTATTAAATGCTTCTCAATTACCAGATGGTAGTTGGGGTATAACACTGAAAGCTTTAGTATCAATTGATAAACTTACAAGTTTTGTGGAAGCAAAAGGAATTGCCATTGAAATAAAAGGGGGACTATTCGCATTAAATATAAAACAACAATTATTAAACGAGCAAAGTGAGATAAGAGCTATTTGTGATATGGTTAGTATATTACATGAGAATATGCAGACATCTTTTGATTATGATATTAAAACTCTTGAACCTCAATCAGTAGATTCTGAAAGTAAAAATTGGAAAATACCTGTAACTATTACAGTAACTGCAAATAAAAATATGGACTTTTGTGCTGATTATTGCACAAAAACTTTATCTTCTGTTTGTTTATCCGAGGATGAAATTGCAAATTATAAGAATCTAAACAAAGAAGTGTTTTCGATTAAAGTATATTATAATAATATTTGTAAAGAATTCTATCTAAGAAAAGAAATATCGATACAACTATTAGAGTCATTAAAAAATAATTGGTTTGGATATTTGAAACATTTTAAAATACAATTAGGATTAAATGATTTAAATAATAGTAAAAAATATATTGATTTCAATTATAATTTTTTTGACAAAAAATGTGAACAGATAATACATTTATCTAATAATTCAGCTTATACACAGTTAACTTTCCCTACTAGTGGTCTAAAAGTAAATACCTTTAATTGGTTTGATTATCATACCTTATCAGAGATTGAGAAAATTACAGGCTATAATGTAAAACCAAAAGGAGTTACTTCCTTTTTTAAACATGGTGGATATGTAATAAAAGAAGAGAATGGACATGGTATTGTTCTATCACCTATTAATTTAGGTTATGAAATGAGTTGGGAAGAAGCAATAACAAAATCTAATGAATTTGAACTTTGCGGATATAATGATTGGTATTTACCAAATATTGAAGAATTGTTTTTAGCTAAGAATTTGTTTTCATTCGATTTCGGTAATATCGAAAATATGATACCGAATGATAGAAAGTATTTTTGGTCTTCAACTGTTTTAAATACACGTGAAGCATGGTATCATAGTTTTAATACTAATATTGGGGATAAGGATTATGATTACAAATATGAAAAAAAGAATGTTCGGGCTTTTCGTGCATTTTAGTGTGAAGTAATTTGTACAAACTTAATAGTTCAGGAACTAAGATAAAACCTACAATTGTAAAAAGTATTTTTTTAGCCCAGAAATTTGTATTTATGGATTCAAAAATATTTATATCAAAAATATAATCTCCTAATTAAAACATATTAACAGTTATGATAAATGAATAATAGATTAGTGATTTCAATAATAAGTTTTTTATTATGTAATTTCACAAATGCTCAATCTTTTAACGAAGACAAAACCACATTTGCGAACTTCATAAAACGAATGTACACTGTCTCTGCATTTGAAGGTATAAAAATAGTTGATGATTATAACCATCAGTATTTAATATCTGTACTTTCGCTCGAAAAAGCAAAATATGCCAGTAATCCATCAGCTATGGATAGATTGGCACAAGTAAAAGCACAATCGCAAGCCAATACGTTTTTAAACGGTGCTACCATCAGTTCCGATTTGATTATCAGAACTACAGAACAAAAATCAAAGGACTCAACTTCTGTATTAGTCGAAACCATTGAATCGATAAAACAGAATGCAATGGGTTTTACTCGTGGCTTAGAATTGCTTACAAACTTTGAAAATTCAGATGGTAAGCGAATAGTTTATGTTTACATGAGAGAAATGAAGACTGAAAGTAAATAGCCCTGCTGAACGTAGGCTGTTAAGCTCGGCATACGGCTCATTGCCTACGTCGGGTTAAAAGCAAGTTTCTGCTTTGCATATAATTAACCACTGGCTACGTTTCAACATAAAACTTGAAGCGCAGCCGTTTTTTTTTCTTCCAAACAATATTTAAATGTGTTTTCTTATTCTATAAAAAAGAAGTTTTGTATATTTGCACATTCAACCGTAAATAGAAAATTATATGATACATTCAGTTAAAATTAATGATAATACTCCTAACGGAAAGAGGATTGTTGAAGAATTACGGAAAGACTACAAAGATGGTGAGTTTGTAAGTTCCACTGTAAATTCAAGTGTTCCAGAAGGATATATTACGTCAGACGACTTTTGGAAAGTTTCAAGAGCGAACTTAGATAAAATTTGCAAAAAACATGGTTTATTATAGTCAAAATGCTATTGCCGATTTAGATGATATTTTTGATGGTTTGTTATCGTGGCCAAAGCATAATTTAGAGTATAATCATGTTGTTACATATCATAATGAATTGAGAAATATTTGTGATTCGTTAGATACTAAAATGTATCATTTTGAATCAAAATTTGAATCACACAAAAAATATGGCAAGAAAGTATACTGTTATAACCGTAATAAAAACACAACTTGGTATATAATTTATGATGTTGACTTAGCCACTAATACCATTTACATTCAGCATATTACAACAAATTACGTTACAATTTCAGAATGAAAAGCAAAGCTCCAGCTTTTGCATAATAAAAATACCGGCTGCATTTCAACATAAAACTTGAAACGTAGCTGTGTTTTTATCCGCAAAAACAAAATTTCGGGTCTGTTTGTTATGCTATCAAGAAGTTTATTATATTTGCATTTTATAAACCAAATCAATAAAGAAAATGATTAACACTCTAAAGGCAACAAATAAGTTTCCATATAAAATTACAGCCGAAGGAAACCGAAATTTTAAGGTCGTTAAGAATCAGAATTCTCAAATTCCGGAAGGATATATTTCAGGAGACGAGTTTTTCGGAAACGTTGAGCAAAAATTATTTAGGAAACTAAAAGAAGATGGTTCTAAAATCAGAATGCTATTCAATTGAAGCAAAAACGTATCATTTTAAAACTGCCAAGCCGGAGCATAAACAATATGGTTCAAAAATCCACACTTACAAACGAAATAAACAAACACAATGGTTTGTAATATATGAAATTGACAATCTCAACAATATATTGATAAATCATATTACCTCTAATCATTTGACATTCTCTGAATAGAAACGCTATACCCCCGCTCTCAGTAGCGTGCAATCTCGTATTAGGAGCTGTCCGTAGCTTCTTTAGCTATGAACTATGAGAACCTGTCCGTCCACTGACGGAAGCAAGTTTCCTAACTTGCAAATTGAAATCACGGTTGAACTTCAATGATTGAAGTTCAGCCGTAATTTAATCTAAAGCAAAATTTAATATGTTTTTTTTAAATATAATCGTCAATAGAAATATAATAACAAAATTGTTACTATTTTTGTAGCGTAAATATACAAAACAATAGTATGCCTGAAGTTTTTCGAATTTTTGGAATCCGTTTTTACTTTTATGCAAATGAACATTTACCTATTCATATACATATACAAAATGCGAATGGAAAAGCTAAGTTTCAAGTGTTTCCAACAATTAAGTTAATCGAGAATAAAGGATTAAAACCGTCAGAAATTAAATTAGCAGAAGGCATTATTGAGGAGAATAAAATTTTAATAATAAAATCGTGGGAGGCATTTCATGGGAAAATGGACTGATTTAAAAATAGAAAAGGTATGGTTTGAGACTGAAAATATTTTCATACAAACCAACGATGGCACCCAAAAAAGTCATCCATTGAGGTGGTTTCCTTCGCTTTGGAATGCAACTGCCGAACAGCGCGAAAAATTTGAAATAGGCAAATGGGGTGATGATATTCACTGGGAAGAATTGAATGAAGATTTGAGTTTAGAAGGTTTTTTTACTTTCAACAAAGACGAGATTGAAAACCAACGCAATCAAGTATCTCGCGTATTTAATCAGTTTCCGGTACTAAATATCAGTAAGTTTGCCGAAAAAAACAAAATAAATCGTAGCTTGATGGCAAGTTACGTGTTTAACGAAAAAAAGCCTGGAATCAAAAGGAAAAAACAAATTGAGCTTGCCTTACACCAACTTGGTAAAGAATTACTGTCAGTAAAACTTTAAGGTAGATTGGGTACTTTGTTCTTCGTAGTGTGTAATCTCATTCTGGATGCTGTTCGTAGCTTCTTCAACGACGAACTGTTAGACGCAAGTTTACTCACTTTCATATTAAAATCACGGCTGAATTTCAATCATTGAAGTTCAACCGTGATTTCTTTTTTTGTCTGTATTTACAACTATGTCAAAAATTAAGGAAACAAACTTTCGGATTTCATCTGAACTTGAAGTAAAGGCTTTAATTGAAGCCAATGAACATTAAAATTCGAGAATTATCTTCGCTCTTCATAGCGTACAATCTCCCACTGAGCTGAGCATTGGCTCTGTCTACGTCCTGTGAAAAGCAAAACTCCAGCTTTGTATAATAAAAAACCGGCTGCGTTTCAAAAATCCATTTGAAACGCAGCCGTTTTTATTATTTGCAACTCGTTCCGTTTACTATCTCTAAAAAAATAGCTATCTTTGTGGCTCAAAAAAAATTTAAACGTTTTTAGGTATGAACATTTCGTATAACTGGCTGAAAAACTATATCAATACTGATATTGATGCTGTTGAACTGGGAAAAGCACTAACTTCAATTGGTCTTGAAGTGGGAAGTGTGGATGAAGTACAAACTGTAAAAGGAGGGCTCGAAGGGCTGGTAATTGGTGAGGTGCTTACGTGTGCCGATCATGAAAATTCGGACCATTTGCACGTAACCACTGTGAATGTAGGCTCGGGCGAACCTTTGCAAATTGTGTGTGGAGCACCCAATGTGGCTGCCGGACAAAGAGTGGTGGTGGCTACTGTGGGCACTGTACTTTATTCGGGCGACGAAAGTTTTACTATCAAACGTTCCAAAATTCGTGGTGTGGAGTCGATGGGAATGATTTGTGCAGAGGATGAAATTGGAATCGGTACAAGTCACGATGGCATTATTGTTTTGCCTTCCGAAGCTGTGGTAGGAACCTTAGCCAAAGATTATTATGGAATTAAAAGCGATTTTCTGATTGAAGTGGATATTACCCCTAACCGCGTTGATGCTGCTTCGCATTACGGTGTGGCGCGCGATTTGGCGGCTTATTTTGCACTAAAAAATCCTGATATTAAACTTACTAAACCTTCGGTAGAATCTTTTGAAGTTCAAAATACAAACCTGACCATTCCTGTAAAGGTTGAAAATCCCGAAGCCTGTCCACGATATTCGGCGGTTACAATTTCGGGCGTAAAAGTAACCGAATCGCCCGATTGGTTGAAAAATGCTCTGCTTACTATCGGACTTCGCCCTATCAATAATATCGTTGACGTTACCAATTTTGTGTTACACGAATTGGGACAACCACTTCATGCTTTCGATGCCGATAAAATTACATCGAAGGAAGTGCGTGTAAAATGTCTGCCCGAAGGAACACCTTTTGTAACGCTGGATGGTGCTGAACGTAAACTGAATGCAGCCGATTTGATGATTTGCGATGGCGATAAACCGATGTGTATTGGTGGTGTGTTTGGTGGATTGAGTTCGGGAGTAACTGAAACCACGAAAAATGTGTTTTTGGAAAGTGCTTATTTTCATCCGGTATCTATTCGCAAAACAGCTAAACGTCACGGACTAAATACCGATGCTTCGTTCCGTTACGAGCGTGGTTGCGACCCAACCAACACCATTTATGTGCTGAAACGTTGTGCATTGTTAATCCAGGAAGTGGCTGGTGGAAGCATTTCGAGCGAGATTGTGGATATTTATCCAACTGAAGCAAAGCCATTCGAAGTAGAAGTTAGTTTACAAAAAATTAACTCGCTTATTGGTAAAGAAATTGGCCGCGAAAATATTGAAACAATTCTGGATGCATTGGAAATGAAAATCGCTGAACGTACCGTTGCCAGTTATATTTTGCACGTACCTGTCTACCGTGTTGATGTACAGCGTGATGTGGATGTGATTGAGGATATTCTACGCATTTACGGTTATAATAATGTAGAAATTGGCGAAAACTTAGTTTCTACGCTGAGCTACAGTTCGAAACCCGACAGCCATAAACTTCAAAACCTGATTGCAGAGCAACTTACAGCACAAGGCTTTAATGAAATTCTGAATAATTCGCTTACCAAAGGCGGGTATTATACCGATTTAACGTCGTTTCCGGCAGTAAATAGCGTGAAGATTCTCAATGCATTAAGCTCCGATTTGAACGTGATGCGACAGACTTTGCTTTTTGGTGGACTCGAAAACATTGCATACAACGTAAATCGCCGAAATGCCGATTTAAAGTTCTACGAATTCGGAAATTGCTATTATTACAACTCCGAAAACAAAAAAGAAGGCGAAACGCTTGCTGCATATTCCGAAGATTATCATTTGGGCTTATGGCTTACCGGAAATAAATTGGGCCAATCGTGGACAACAGCAGAGCAAAAATCGAGTATTTACGAACTGAAAGCATACATTGAAAACATATTTGTTCGTTTGGGCGTAAATGTGCGTAAATTGGTTTTTGGCGAATATGCCGACGATTTATTGAGCGAGGCACTAACGGTTTACAGTCCGCGTGGCTATAAATTGGCTGTGTTTGGTGTTGTTCATCCTAACATTCGTAAAACCATCGATATAGACCAAGAAGTGTATTTTGCCGACCTGAATTGGAATGCGCTGATGAAAGAAATTGGCAAGCAGAAAGTTAGTTTCACCGAAATTTCGAAATACCCCGAAGTGAAACGCGATTTGGCTATGCTACTTGACAAAGCAGTAAATTTTGCCGAAATTGAAAAAATTGCTTTCGATACCGAACGTAAATTGCTTAAAAAAGTAACGCTTTTTGATGTGTACGAAGGAAAAAACCTGGAAGCGGGCAAAAAATCGTATGCCGTTAGTTTTATATTGCAGGACGAAACCAAAACATTGACCGATAGCCAGATTGATGGCATTATGAAAAAAATGCTTTCTAATTTCGAATCGAAATTGGATGCAAAACTAAGATAAAATGGAAACAAAAATATTACATACTCCTTACGCCAAACCCGATGCATACAATGCGTTGAGTATGCCGGTGTATCATTCGGCTGCTTACGAGTTCGAATCGGCAGAGGAAATGGAGTTGGCATTTACCGGAAAATCAACGAATCACACCTATTCGCGCATCACGAATCCTACAGTTCAGTATTTCGAAGACCGCGTAAAAAACAGAACCGGAGCTTTGAGTGTTACTGCTCTCAATTCCGGTATGGCAGCTATTGCTAATGCCATTATAACGCTTTCAAAATCAGGAAGTAATATCGTAACTTCGCGTCATTTGTTTGGCAATACCTATTCGTTATTTACATCAACTCTGTCAGCCTTTGGCATCGAAACCCGCTTTTGCGACATGACTGCTCCGGCAAATGTAGAATCGCAAATTAACGAAGATACCTGTGCTGTTTTTTTGGA
>CAMDNO010000144.1 GCA_945902955.1 Porphyromonas cangingivalis | reverse complement strand
GCCGAAGTCCCCGACAGTATTTATCCGCCCGCGAGTTTGGTTATCCCTTATCACACGGATTGGACAAAGACACATTATCCCGAACGTATTCAGCAATTTAAGACTAACCCACTCGAAAATTCGGATATAGTATTTTTGGGAAACAGCCTGACCGAATTAGGAGGCAACTGGGGCAGCAGGTTTAATAATTCAACGGTGAAAAACAGAGGAATTGCCGGCGATGTTACCGAAGGTGTGTTGGCTCGATTGGGTGAAATTTTCTATTTTAAACCCACTGCTGTATTTCTGTTAATAGGAATAAATGATATTTTCGCAAACAAAACGCCCGAATTTATTGCCACAAATATTGCACAGATTGCAACGAAAATTCATCAGCGTAGCCCCAATACAAAAGTATACGTTCAAACCATTTTGCCAACAAACACTGCCGGAATAGTTACGACAATAAGTCAAACAAACACGCTGCTGGTTGCCAATGCCAACGCTAATAATTACACGGTCATTAATTTACATACACTGTTTGCAACTGCCAGCGACATTATGAAAGCCGAATACACAACCGATGGCACTCATTTAACGGAAGCAGGATATGCAGTTTGGGTAAACGAAATTGATGCGCTTATCCCGTCGAATCTGTCGGGCAATTTGCTTAAAAATGCCGATTTGAAAAACGGAACAGCTTCGTGGGTTATGTCCGGCACGGCCAATATGTTCAAAATAGATGCATGGTCGCCCTCACAACCGGCTTTAAAATCGTTTGCAAACAACTACTGGCAACCTACGTATGCCGTTGATGGAAGCATTACACAAACTGTTACCGATATTCCCAACGGAAAATACATTTTCTCGTGTCAATTTGCCGGTGCAAGCCCCAAAGAAACATCGTATTCGGCATTAATTGCAACTGACGGAAATAATGTGGCTACAAAAAAGGAATTTACAATGCCAACAACTTGGTCGGTAATTTCGATGCCGATAGATGTTACCGGTGGTCAGGTTACAGTTGGTTTTACCATTAAGGACGATGTAAATTCCGTTTTTTGGTTCGATGCTTCCGATTTTAAACTTCAATCCAGCACTCAGACAGCTATTCACAAAACTTCAATGGACACTTATTTCAGCGCCGTTTCGAACAAAAACTCAAATCAGATTACCGTTCGTTTTCGATTAGCAAACACAGAAAATAAGGTGACGGTAAACATTTACAACATTACTGGTGGTTTGGTGCATACTTATAACAAAAATACGGCAATAGCAAACGAAAATTATTCGTTCGTATTCAACAAAAACAATGCTCAGAATTCACAAATTTATATTGCTCAACTAATTACTTCCAACAATTTCTATTCACACAAGTTTGTGCTTTAATAATGTCCGATTTGTGGTTTTAAGTGTCCTATATGTGCTTGAATCCAATGACAAATAACGCTTATTTTGCACTATCACAAACAATTAAATATTTACTCAAATGAAAAAAATTACTTCTTTATTATTTGCCATTTTATTGGCTTGTACTTATGCTTCAGCTAATGGAACTACTCCATCAATTAGTATTACATCTACCCTGACAACAGCAGAGATTGGAACTATTGTAACCATTAATTATCAATACACCATTGCCGCCGCCGGGAATATTTATTGTGCTATCAATAAGTACGGTGACGCTAATGATACATGGCTTGCAAAGGTTGTAGATGGAAATTTAGCTCCGGCTCCTGCAGGAACAAATGTAACAGGTTCGTTTAATTTTACTATCCCATTTGGCACAACACCAACAGCAAACCTGACAGGCACTCAAAATTACAGGTTGGTAATCACATTAAGCGATGCAGCATGGAATTGGCTCGCTGGTGCTTATCCTGCTACACAAATAAATATTATTCCAACTGCAATTATACCGCCAACAGCAGCTATATCCTTTACATCTAACCTAACAGCAGCTGAAGTTGGAAGCACCGTAACTGTAAACTATAAATACAGTAGTCCAAGTGCTGATAATTATATTTATTGCGCTATCAACAAATATGGTGATGCAACTTTCAACATTTGGGAAGCTAATCTTGTAAACGGACAAGTTGCTTCTGCTGCGGGAGGTACAGATGTAACAGGCTCATTTAATTTTACAATTCCGGCAAATGCAACCCTATCTGCAAACTTAACAAGTCCAAAGAATTACAAATTAGTAATTGAAATGAAAGAAAAAGTGAACTGGACAGTAATTGCTGAAAAAAAGGTTGAAACGGAAATTAATATAGTGGCTCAGGGTGCTTTGACAACCAATGTTGAGAATCCAAAAGCGGATAATAAGCTGAAAATAAGTACAAAATCCGGTGAAATAAACGCAAGTTTTGAAGGTGAAAACCGTGTGGAATTATATAGCATAAATGGTCAGCTAATTCGTTCAGCTATAGTTGCAAATCAGTTTACACAGGCAGTAAAAAATGGCGCATACCTGCTTCGGATGAATGGAAAAGCGCACAAAGTGTTGGTTAACTAATTTTTAAAAAGAAATCTTTCGGAGGTTGTTTCAACAAAATTGTAACAATCTCCGATTATTTAGTAGATTTGTATTCCTTTTCATTCCAATTTGTACTTCGCAACAGACAAAATAACCTTTCATAGTAACAGTAAAGAATCATGAGAAAAGCCCTTATTTTAGGTGTCTTACGCCGTTTTCAAATGACAATAACGATAATGCTGATAAGCGTTTCAACCCTATTGGCACAGCAATCGACAAACCAAAAACGAATTACCGGAACCGTAAAAGATGAACAAGGCATACCTATGCCGGGTGTAAACATAAAAGTTGTTGGAACAAATCAGGGAACTATTTCCGATATTGATGGAAAATATTCCATTTCAACCACAACCGAAAAAGCTAAACTGGAATACTCTTTTGTTGGTTATGTATCGCAAATTGTAGCTGTAAGTTCTAAAACTGTTTTGAATATTCAACTTAGCCCGTCTGAATTGGGATTGAGCGAATTAGTGGTGGTGGGTTACGGAACACAAAAAGCAAAAGATTTAACAGGAAATATCAGTTCGGTAAGTGCAAAAGATTTCGAGAAAGCACCATTGACAAATGCCGAAGGGCTGATAGCCAACAAAATATCCGGTGTACAAGTATTACCATTTAGTGGGAAACCCGGCTCGGGAAGCTCGTTTTTAATTCGTGGTGGCGCTTCGTTGAGCGGTTCGAACGACCCGTTAATTGTTATCGACAATGTGCCTGTGGAAGGTTGGAATGGTGGCCCCGGAATGATAAGTCAGTTAAACCCAAACGATATCGAAAGTTTTACGGTTCTCAAAGATGCCTCAGCTTCAGCCATTTATGGTTCGCGTGCATCGAATGGTGTTATTCTTATTACTACCAAAAAAGGAAGTAAAGGAAAAATGAAACTCGATTTCAGTTCCAATGTTCGCATGTCGATGCTTCGTGAACAGACTCCTGTACTGTCTGCCGATCAATATCGCGAAGTAATTACAAGTTTGGGCACAAGTACTATTGCCCCCGGCGCTGCCAATACCAATTGGCAAAACGAAATTTTTCAGGATGCCCTGGCGCACGATTACAATTTGAGTGTTAGCGGCGCTATCAAATCATTGCCTTACCGTATTTCTGCAGGTTACGTTAATCAGGATGGAATTTTGCGAACCGGAAATTACGAACGTGCAACTGCTGCATTGAATCTGAATCCCACTTTTCTCAAAAACACATTAAAGTTAAATGTAAACTTAAAGGGTTCGTACGAAAACGAAAAAATTGCGAACCAATCGGCTATATGGTCGGCAACCACTTTCGACCCTACGCAACCTGTACGTGTCGACGACCAAACTTATGGCGGCTATTTTCAGTACACGCAGTTTGCTACCAATCCGGCTTTAACAAATATCAATCCGGTGAGTATGTTGGAACAAGTAAATTCAGTCAATAAAGCGTATCGCAGCGTGGGAAATATTCAGGCAGATTACAGTATGTTTTTTCTACCCGATTTGCATCTGAATGTAAATGCCGGCTACGATATTTCTTCGGCTGATTACAGGTATGCTACGCCGGCCAATTATTTCCCGGCCAATATTGCCGGAGGTTCCATTTACAATGCGTTACCCTCGCGCGAAACCGTAAATACACTTTTTGAGTCGTATCTGTTTTACAGTAAAGAAATTCCGAATATCAAAAGTAAATTTGACTTAACAGCAGGATATTCCTACAATAATTTTGTAACTACCAACTACAACTATCCAAGCTACGATGCCGCTGGTATATTGGTGGCAAACAGTGAACCAACTTTTGCTTTCGACAAGCCAAGTCATTCAATTATATCATTTTATGGCCGTTTGAATTATGCGTTGAACGAAAAATATTTACTCACAGCTTCCCTTCGCGACGATGCTTCCTCGCGCTTTGCCGAAGCGCATCGCTGGGGTTTATTTCCATCGGTAGCATTGGCATGGAAAATGAAAGAAGAATCGTTTTTGAAGAATAATAAAATCGTTTCGAATCTTAAACTGCGTGTTGGATACGGACTTACAGGACAGCAAGATGGGCTTGCCAACTATTATCCCATTCCACGATACACAACTAGCGGTTTGAATTATCAGTACGGCATTGGCAATACAAATTATACAACGGTTTGGCCACAGGTTTACAATCCCGACTTAAAATGGGAAGAAACAGCCACAGCCAATGCAGGTATCGATTTCGGATTTTTGGAACATCGCATTACAGGTAGCGTGGATGTGTACCAAAAAGATACAAAAGATTTACTGAATGCCATTACCATTCCCTACGGACTAAGTTTTGGGTCGACCATGTTTAAAAATATTGGCAGTATGGTGAACAAAGGCATTGAATTTAATGTAAAAGCCATTGCCATTGAAACAAAAAACTTCAATTGGGATGTGAGTTTCAATGCCACTTACAACGAAAATAAAATTACGAAAATAAGTATCGACAATGGCGAGGGTGTGGGATTGTTTAGCGATCTTATTTTGGTAAATACAGTTGGTCAAACACGCAACACTTTTTACCTTTACCATCAGGTTTACAACGAACAAGGTAAGCCGCTCGAAGACCAAATGCTTGATGCCAATAGCGATGGGCTAACCAATGCCAAAGACAGGTATGTAACAGGAAAATCGTCGTTACCAAAATATATGTTTGGTTTTAGTACCAATTTTCAATACAAATCGTGGAGTGCCGGAACCTCGCTGCATGCCAATGTGGGACATTATATTTTTTATAAACCAATGGATAATACCATTGCAATGACCGGATGGACAACTTCGCAAAATCTGAGCACTATGTATTACGATTCGATGTTTGGTCATACCGATCAATATCAGGGCTATAGCGATTATTACCTTCAGAATGCATCGTTTCTTAAAATGGATAATGCTTATCTAGCTTACGATTTTGGGAAAATTATTCCCGGGCAAAATATTCGGCTAAAAGTCAATGCTTCGGTACAAAATGTATTTACGCTGACCAAATTTACCGGTCTCGACCCCGAATCGAACAGTGGAAGTCAGAATGCTTATCCTGTGCCACGCGTTTTTGCATTCGGTTTAAATCTTAATTTCTAATTTTTTAAAAGCATTTTAAAATGAAAAACTTAAAATATTTATTCAATAAAAAATGGTTGGTAATAGCGCTTACACTTACAATCGGACTAAGCTCTTGTTTGGACGATCTGGTGAAGATGCCAACCAACGATATAACTGCCGACAAGCAATTCAAATCGGTAGAGGGATACAAACAGGCAATGGTTTCCATTTTTTCGAATCTTGCTTATGGTCAGTTTCTACGTTTTTATTGGGGAATGCAGGAATATACAACCGACGAGGCTGTTAGCACCTGGAATGACGATGGTGGCAATGCCGTGTTTCATCAACTTTCGTGGAGTGCCGATGCACCTTCCATAAATTTTGTATATTCAACGGCTTTAAATACAATTACTTATTGCAATAATTTTATAAACGAATCGACTGACGAAAAAATTGCTGCGAGGGGATTTAACGCAACCGATGCCGCTCAAATTCGTCAATTCAGAGCCGAAATACGATTTTTGCGCGCTTATAATTTTTGGGTAATGATGGATTTATATGGAAATCCGCCTTTCCCAACCGAAAAATCACTCGGATTTTCGGCCCCTGAGCAAATTCAACGCAAAGATTTATTTGCTTTTATCGAAACAGAACTAAAAGCAATTGAACCCGATTTGGCCGATGCCCGCGCCAACGAATGGGGACGACCCGATAAGGCTACCGCCTGGGCATTGTTATCGCGCATGTATCTGAACGGGAAAGTGTACACCGGAAATGAGTATTTTACACAAGCTATTACCTATTGTAAAAATATTATTAATGCAGGATATACACTCGAAAATCAGTATAGTTGGTTAATGTTGGCTGATAACCATTTGAATACCAACGAATTTATTTTTACAATAAATTATAATAATACAAACCAAACCTGGAACGGAACAAACTTTTTGGTATTGGGGGCAGCTAATGTTCCTCAAAGTATTAACGGACTTTCGGGAAGCTGGAATACCCATCGGTTTACCCAACAAATACCCGCACTTTTCCCAACTGCCGACACCACGGTAGATAAACGTGCTATGCTTTATACTACCGGACAGAAATTGAATGTTGCCGATGTTTCAGTAAGTACCGATGGTTATTCGTCGTACAAATATCGGAACGTTAACCGCGATGGAAGTGCGGTTATTCAAAACAATTCATTTAATAATTTGTCAGATGTCGATTTCCCGGTATTCCGATTGGCCGAAATTTACCTGAATTATGCAGAAGCAGTTTTGCGCGGAGGAACGGGTGGAGACCTTACAACTGCGCTTAGCTATATCAACAAATTGCGCGGACGGGCTTATGCAAATAATCCGGCAAGTACGTTGGGAAATATCACTAGTGGTCAGCTAACTCTCAATTTTATACTCGACGAAAAAGGACGCGAAATGTATTGGGAAGCACAGCGCCGTACCGACCTCGTTCGGCATAATAAACTTACAACTGCCGATTATTTATGGGCTTGGAAAGGAAATACCTTGGCAGGAAGAGCTGTGGATGACAAATACAATCTTTTTCCTATCCCAACATCCGACTTGTTAGCCAATCCTAATCTCGAGCAAATTGATAATTATTAAATCATTACACGAAAAAATTGAATAGATATGAAAACCAAAATATTTCGAATAGGAATCCTTTTTCTTAGCCTGATAAGCATCGTTTCGTGTACCGACAATGAACTGAAATACATTGCCAAAGCACCTGCCGAAGGGGAATTCATGCTAAATACAAGCAGCGAAAACATTGTATTGCTCGAAAGCGGTGCCGGTGCACGCACGGCCATTACTTTTTCGTGGGATTCGTTGGTATATAGTGTAAGTACGCCTGTTATTTTTACACTACAAATGGATACCCTAAATGGAGATTTTACAACTCCGGTTGAAGAGCAAGTTGCATTAAACAAGTACCAATTTTCGTATTCGGATTCCATTTTGAATAAAAAATGCTTGAATCTGTTAAAGTTAGAAGGGGGTAAAGAACACACTCTGAAAATGCGACTAAAAGCAACTATGGCTTATGGTAACCTGCCTGTTTATTCCAATGTTTTGAATGTAAAAGTAACACCTTATACGGTTGCCAAAATTCTTTCGTTTTTATATATGCCCGGCGATGTGAGTGGTGGTTGGAGTAATTTTACAACCAAAATTTGCTCACGGAATAACGATGGTTTGTACGAAGGATTTGTAAAGGCAGCACAATGGAATAACTTTAAATTTACCACACAGGAAAACTACAGCACAGGTACCGTGTTTGGTTCCGACCCGAGTAGTTTGTACAAACTGAGCGACAATGGGGCTGCCTGGAATATTTGGTTCGATGCTGCAGGTTATTTCCTTGTAAAAGCCGATTTGAATACCATGAGTTGGAGCAAAACTGAAATTACATCGTTTTGCGTAACCGGCGACTTTAATAGTTGGAGTCTGACAGCCAACCCTATGACTTACGATGCTGTAACCAAACTATGGACTGCTAATTGCAATATATCCAACATTGGTTTTGGGTTTAAAATTATTGCCAATGTCGACTGGTCGAATTTTTACGGTGATAATGAGAATGGCAAAAATGCTGGGGAACTCAACTTTGGTGGTGGTAACATTGTTCCTACTTCAACCGGAAATAAAAAGATTACAATGGATTTAAGTAATCCTGAAAAATACACATATAAGATTGACTGATTTCAAACAATTAAAATATCGCTTTGTTAAAATAATAATGATGCTTAGAAATGAAAAAATATATTCAATTTTAAACGCTAAGAACGCAAAGACTATAAGACGCTAAGTTTAAATTCATTTTGTGCCTTAGCTTCTTAGCAACTTTGCGTTCAAAATAATTATTACTTTCTGAGACGACATTTAATTATTTATGTTACTTAAAAGCGCAAATAAACAGTACTTTACAAATATATCATTCAAAAAATACAATATAAATATGCACCGTATCAATTATAAATCGTTCGGATTACTGATTGTAGTTTTAATACTAAATTTCAGTTCAGGGTGTAAAGCAGAAAATCCGCCAATTGTCGTTCCACCTGTTACCACTGACTCTACACTTTTTGCCAAAGGTGCCGATATCAGTTGGCTACCACAAATGGAAGCTACGGGCTATAAATTCTATAATGATAATGGAGTGGCGGAGGATTGTTTCAAAATTCTGAAAGACCACGGCATAAACTCCATAAGGTTGCGAACGTTTGTAAATCCGTCGAACAACCCGCAATCTGGACATTGCAGTAAAGCCGAAACAGTAGCAATGGCTGTTCGTGCCAAACAGTGGGGAATGCGCGTAATGATAAATTTTCATTACAGCGACACCTGGGCTGACCCGGGCCATCAGGCTAAACCGGCTGCATGGGTGGGGCTTGATTTTCCATCTCTTCAAAATGCGTTATACAATTACACTTTTGATGTAATGACCGCTTTGAAAACTGCCGGAGTAACTCCCGAATGGGTTCAGGTGGGAAATGAAACCCCGGGCGGAATGGTTTATCCCGAAGGAAGTAATTCGTCAAGTTGGACCCAACTTATCCAATTGATTAACAAAGGCTATGATGCCATAAAGGCAGTAAGCCCAACTTCAAAAGTGATTCTTCACATCGACCAAGGCAACAGCAATTCCCGCTTTCGTTGGTGGTTCGATGCTGCCAAAGCGAACGGAGCCAAATACGATATTATTGGCATGTCGTATTATCCATATTGGTTGACGGGAAGTCCCGACTATACACTGTCAATCAACGATTTGGGCAAAAATCTACTCGATATGGCTACGCGTTATGGAAAGGAAGTAATGGTTGTAGAAGTGGGTGGCGAGGATACTAAAGCGCAAAACACCTACGATATGCTCGTGGCTGTTCAGCAAAAAGTAAAAGCCGTGCCAAATCAAAAAGGACTTGGCGTATTTTATTGGGAGCCACAAGGTGCACGCAGTTGGAGTAAATACGCTTTGAGTTGCTGGGGCAGCGATGGAAAACCAACAAAAGCATTAGACGCCTTCAAGTAATTTTTCTACCTGAATAAATATTAAATCCCGCTTTATGAAGTATATATTGCTGTATATTATTGCATTGCCATGCTTACTCTTTGCTGAAAACAACCGGAAAGTTCTTAATTTTAATTCGGAATGGAAATTCTGCAATCAGGAAAATCTGAACACAACTAATCAAAATTTACCTGTCGAAAACGGATATTCATACGCAAAATGGGAAACCGTAATCATCCCGCACACGGCTAAAATTGAACCGCTGGTAATCGTACATACATGGGTAGGCATTAGTTGGTATCAAAAAGAGTTTACAGCAGATTCGCTTTGGAAAAATAAGAAAGTGTATATCCAATTTGAAGCTGTAATGCAGCAAGCCGATGTGTGGCTCAATGGAAAACATCTATTTACTCATAAAGGTGGCTATTTGCCATTTAGTGTCGACTTAAGTAAAGAGTTGATGTTTGGAAAATCAAATAGCATTTTGGTTAAAACGGACAACAGCGACAATCCCGAAATACTTCCTGGCAAGCCAATCAAAGAACTCGATTTTTGTTATTACAGTGGCATTTACCGTAATGTTTGGCTGACAATAGCAAATCCACTACATATAACCGATGCCGTAAGTGAAAACAAAGTGGCAAGTGGTGGCGTACGTGTTTGGTTTCCAACTGTATCGGAAAGTTTTGCTGAAATTGCCATTCAAACACATATCCGAAATGAGAACCTAAAAATTGAAAATTTTCAATTCGAATTTTCGCTCATTGATAAAAAAGGGCGAGTTGTTCATTCGTCAAAATCAGAAATGTTGACGATGAATGCGCTCAGTGAAAATTCATTTAAGCAACACATCAAATTACAAAAGCCACTTTTGTGGCATCCAAATCATCCCAATTTGTATCGTTTGGCAGTAAAGGTTCTGCAAAACAATCAAGTAATTGACAATCAAAGTTTAAATATTGGGATTCGAAATTTTGAAATAAAAAATTCGAAGTTATTTATCAATAATGAACCCTTGCTTTTAGTAGGCACAAACCGCCATCAGGAATATCCGTATATTGGTAATGCGCTGTCGGACAACGCACAATACCGCGATGCATTTAAAATTAAGGAAGCAGGTTTTAATCTCGTTCGTCTTTCGCATTATCCGCAATCAACGGCTTTTATGAATGCCTGCGATGAACTCGGAATACTAACCATTGCAGCTATTCCCGGCTGGCAGTTTGTTGGAAACGAGGAATTTAAAAAAAATGCCTATCAGGATGCGCGCGACCTGATTCGTCGCGACCGCAATCATGCATCCGTGGTGTTTTGGGAGCTTTCGCTCAACGAATCGGACATGAAGGACGATTTTATGCAGCAAATGGTAAAAATTGCGGAAGAAGAATCGCCCGAATCAAAATTGATTACCTGCGGATGGATAAACCGACATTACGACATATGGATTCCAGCTCGTCAGCACGCCAAATTTCCTGATTATTGGAAAACCTATAACGGAAAAATACCACTATTCACAGGCGAATATGGCGATTGGGAGTATTTTGCACAGGATGCAGGATTAAATCAGGCCGGATATGCAGGTTTAAAACCTAACGAGCGTACGAGCAGGCAATTGCGTGGCGATGGCGAAAAACGGTTATTACAACAAGCTGCCAATTTTCAGGAAGCGCACAACGACAATCGGCGAAATCCGCATTTGGGCGATGCCAATTGGTTGATGTTTGATTATAACAGAGGGTATTCGCCCGATATTGAAGCTTCGGGTATTATGGATATTTTCCGTTTGCCAAAACCGGCACATTATTTTTATCAAAGTCAGGCAGAAAAACCAATGCTCAAAATTGCATCGTATTGGAACGAAAAATCGGATTTGAAAAAACTAACCGTTTTCAGCAACTGCGACGAAGTTGCTATCTATCTGAATAACAAATTAATTGAACGAAAAAGAGCCGTACATGATTTGAATTCAGACCATCTGAATCATCCTCCTTATGTATTTGTAATGAATAAATTTGAAGCAGGAGAATTGAAAGCTATTGGATATAAAAACAAGAAAAAAGTGGCACAAGAAAGCATTTTCACAGCCGGTAAACCCGCAAAGTTGAAACTC
>CAMDNO010000143.1 GCA_945902955.1 Porphyromonas cangingivalis | reverse complement strand
GAATATGACAAAACCGATTGTAAAACAATTTAAATAGTGCATAATATGGAAACAAAAATAACAAAAGCAGTATACGAAACTGCTCTTGCACGAATTGAAGAGCTTTTGCCTTATATTACGGATAATACTCCAACTACCGACCATAAGGCTATAGAGCTGAAAATAATGAGCGATATAGTTATTGAGTACGAAGAATGTCATTTCCCTGTAGGGATGCCATCGCTGGCGGATGTAATTCGCCTTCGACTCGAAGAGGAAGCGATGACACAACGTGCATTTGCACAAAAAATTGGTGTATCACCATCGCGTGTAAGCGAATACTTAACCGGAAAAAACGAACCAACGCTTAAAGTAGCACGAAGTATTAGTCGGTTGTTGCATATAGAGCCAGGCATAGTATTAGGTGTTTAGTTAAACAAGTAAATCCATATAGCCCTACACGGGGTAATATTTTTAAAATTAAAACCAACCTGCCCAAAATTCCTTCAAACCTGCTGAAAATACAACCATTTATATTTGTATTTTCAACAGGTTTTTATTTTTTTTCAAAATGCACTCATACCTTTTTTTTGTTGGTGTGTTTACTTAGTATAATTCAATTATTACTAACTTTAAATTTAAAAATGCATGAAAAAAACAAGACCATTGGCAAAAGCAATTTTGCTCTCCTTGTTTCTGGCACTGTTCGCATTAAACAGCTCCGCCCAGAAAGTAACGCTCTCGTTTCAGAACGAAACATTCGAGAAAGTGTTAAACTCCATCAAACAACAAACAGGTTTATCGCTTGTATATAGCGAACAACTCGTTAACCTGAATCGCAAAGTTAGTATCAAAGTAAATTCTATTGCGGTAGAAGATGCAATGAAACAATTGTTGACAGGCACAAACCTGAGCTATGAAATTAAAAACAACAAATTATATTTGATTGAAAATAAAAATTCTGAACCGAAAAAAGCAATCGGGCAATCAAAAAAAATTACCGGCTTGGTAACCGATGAAAAAGGAGAACCGATTATTGGAGCTACTGTAAAAATAGTTGGAAATAATATTGGCACAGTTACCGACATCAATGGAAGATACCAAATTCAGGCTGATGAAAAATCCAAACTAAATTTTTCGTATGTTGGATTTAATACATTTACGATTGATGTAAATGGGCGTGTGGTAATAAATATAATCTTAAAGGAAGATAATAAAACATTGGATGAAATTGTTGTTGTTGGTTATGGAACGCAAAGAAAAATCAATTCAACAGGTGCTGTTTCTACAGTAAAGTCTGTCGACCTTGTTAAATCGGCTTTTACTAATACAACTCAAACATTAGCAGGTCGTATACCAGGTCTTATTACCAAACAGGTAAGTGGCGAGCCCGGAAATGATTATGCTAACCTGAGTATCCGTGGATTTGGATCGGCTTTAGTAATAGTGGATGGGATTGAATCATCAATGAATAATATCGACCCGAATGAAATTGAATCAATTACTGTTTTAAAGGATGCTTCTGCAGCAGTATATGGTGCACGAGCTGGAAATGGAGTAATTTTAATTACAACAAAACGAGGAAGTAGTTCAAAGCCAACAATTAGCTTTAATAGCATGTATTCACAACAAGGATTAACGCAATATCCAAAAATGCTTGAAGCTGGTCGGTATGCCGAACTAATCCGTGAAGCTCAGATGAACTCTGGTGTTGCTGAATCAAGTCTTCGTTTTACTGCAGAACAGGTTCAAAAGTATAAGGATGGAGTTGAATCAGGCTACCAAAGTACAAACTGGTTTGATGAAGTGATGAACAAATACTCTCCAATGTTACAAAATAATATTTCTTTAAGAGGAGGAAGTGATGCAGTGAAGTATTATACTTACCTTGGCAATATGAGTCAAACTGGAATGTATAAGAGTAACGATAATAAACTTCAGCGCTATAATATACGGACAAATATTGACGCACAAATAAATAAAAATTTATCTGTTGGATTTGATTTGTCTTTAATTGTATCAAGCCTTCAAAGTCCAATTAGATCACAAAGTTCGTTGTGGCAAGACTTGCAAGAGTCACAACCTGTTTATCCTGCTCACCTTCCTGATGCATCTAAACTTGCATATACTGGAATGGTTATTTCTACGATAGCAAGTACTACTCGTGATTTGGGGGGGTATGATGATGTTAATCGGAACGAGCTGTTTTCAACCTTTAATCTTAAATATACAGTGCCGGGTATAAAGGGTCTTTCCTTGAAAGGATTGGTAAACTACATAAATAATACGTGGAAATCAAAACGTTGGGAGAAACAATATACTATGTATGTTTATGAGCCAGAGTCAGATACATATTTACCAAAAGCTGGTGCCACTTCTACATCATTGAACGAAGGGTATGGAGAGACAAGGAGTATTACTAGTCAAATCTCTTTGAATTTCGAAAGAATGTTTGCAGGAAAACATAACGTTTCAGCATTGCTATTATCCGAAATATCAAGTTCTAATAGCTTGAATATCTCAGCGGCCAGAAGAGGATTCACTACTACAACTATTGATTATCTTTTTGCAGGTGGTGCCGAAGATCAATTTGCTAATGGCTCTGCATCAGAAACTGGCAGATTAAGTTATGTTGGAAGACTAAACTACGATTACAAGAGTAGGTACTTGTTCGAAACAACTATGCGTTATGATGGTTCTCCTAAATTTGCAACAGGTAAAAGGTGGGGCTTTTTCCCAAGTGTAATGGGCGGTTGGCGAATCTCCGAAGAGTCTTTTCTTAAAGAGAATGTTAGTTGGTTGAATAATTTAAAATTAAGAACAAGTTACAGTAAGGCAGGTTATGATGGTATTGGAGCCTTTCAATACTTAACTGGTTATAATTTTGCAAATCGCTATATTGTTGAAAACCAAATAAGAACAGGACTGAGCACTACCGGACTATCGAATCCTCAAATTACATGGGAAGAAATGACTATTTATAATCTAGGACTTGATTTTTCGATGTTTAGAGGTAAGCTATACGGAGAGATTGATGCATTTTATCGTGATCGTCAAAGAATTTTGGCAACACGTGCAGTGTCAGTACCAAGTACGTTTGGAGCATCGCTACCTGCAGAAAATATTAATGCCCAAAACAATCGCGGTTTTGAAATTATGATTGGACACAAAAACAAAATAAATGATTTTTCGTACGATTTTTCTGCAAATGTATCGTATGCTCGTGCAAAATGGACTCATTATGATGAACCGGATTACACAGACCCAGATGATATAAGAATTAAACAAGTAACTGGTAACTGGGCAGACAGATGGTTTGGATATCAATCTGATGGTTTATTTACAACTCAAGAGGAAATCACAAATTATACATTAAATCAGGATAATCAAGGCAATGCTACACTTAAACCTGGTGATATTAAATATGTAGATCAGAATAATGATAATAAACTTGACTGGAGAGATTATGTACAAATAGGTAATAGTAACACACCACAAATTATGTTTGGGCTAAATTTAAGTCTTTCCTATAAAAATTTCGATTTATCAGTTTTGGGACAAGGGGCAGCAGGTTATCATTATATGCTAAATCTACAATTGCCAAACGAGTGTAACGTTCCTGAAATCATGTATAATCTCAGATGGACAGAAGCTAATAATGATAAATATGCCATGGTACCAAGAGTATACATGGGTGGCAAACAAAATAATAATTACACTTCAGATTATTGGCTTTACAATGCCAGTTACTTTAGAATCAAAACAATAAATTTGGGATACAATTTGCCAAAATCACTACTGACAAAATTAGATATTAGCAATTTGCGTTTATATTTTTCAGGAACGAACTTATTTACCTTTAGTAAGATGTCTGAATTTAGCATTGACCCTGAAACATCTTCAGGATCAAGGGCTGGCCTAGGTTACCCACAACAAAAAGTGTATTCTTTAGGTATTAATCTATCATTCTAAAAATTGTACATATATGAAAAAATTGATATTTATTAGCTTTGTAGCTATTCTTTTAGGCATTTCATCATGCTCTGATGTTTTGGACAAGCAACCTCTTGACATTATCTCCGAAAAAGATGTATATAACGACAATAGGTTAGCTGAAGCCTATTTAGACCAGACTCTCGCCGAAATGGTATTTATGTTTAGTGAAACATCAACATCGGAAGATGAGCTTAGTATTTCTACGCGTTTATGGTATATGCATGACTGGATTACAATGTCGGATGAAGCCAGACATGCCTTTACGTGGTATTATACTTTTAGTACTTACGGCCCCGGAATGTTAGATAAGAATGGAGGTTTTGGTGATCAATGGAGGCTTTACAGACAGATACGTGAGACTAATGCGTTTATAAGTGAAATGGATAAGTCTACTATTTCGGAAACTGAAAAAACAGAACTTGTTTGCCGAGCCAGATGGGCAAGGGCAATGTGTTATTTTGCATTGGTAAAACGCTATGGTGGAGTTCCATTAATAACTCACGCTCAAAAAATTGATGAGCCAAAAGAGGAACTGTTTGCACCTCGAACCAAAGAGGTGGAAATATACGACTTTATTATCAATGAAATGAATGCTATTTTCCCTCTAATGAAAAATACAAGAGGGGGTTATCCTACAAAATGGGCTGCAATGGCACTTAAAAGTCGCGCAGCACTTTATGCAGCGAGTATTGCTACTTGGGGTAATGTTCAGTTAGAAGGTGTTGTCGGAATTCCTAATGCTGATGCAAATCGTTTTTGGCAGATTTCTTATAATGCATCAGATTCTCTGATTAAAGTAAGTGGACATCGTTTATATAATAAGTACCCGACAGATAAGGTGAAAAATTTCAGACAATTATTTGTTGATGATACAAATAATACGGAATCAATTTTTGCATATCAATTTTCAGGTCAGGAAGGAAAAGGATTGGATCATGGTTGGGATATGTTTACCGGTCCTCAGGGTTTTGTTGCCTGGGCTGGAAATTCAGCTGCACCTTATCTTGAGATGGTTGAGGAATTTGAAAATAAAGATGGAACGCCCGGTACATTTGATAAAGCGAAATATACTACTGGTTTATGGACTATCGAAGAAGTGTTTGCAAAGAAAGAACCACGATTTTTTGCTTCTATTTATACACAAAGTACCTCTTGGCAAGGTAGTAAAGTGGAGAATTATTCAAAACTTATAAAACCAAATGGAAGTACAATATCCTCCGGTGCTTATAACGGGGTTCCCGCAAAAGGTAAATCAAATTTCGAAGCATATTCTACCGGTTTTGGTATTATGAAATATCTTGACGAAACAAAAGTAATGCCCGGAAACTGGAGTTCAACGACTGACTGGATGGTGTTTCGATTAGGTGAGATTTATTTAAATCAAGCAGAAGCTTGTATCGAATTAGGTAAAACAGCAGAAGCTTTAAGTTTAGTTAATGCTATCAGAGATCGTGCTGGTGTAGCCCAACTGACTTCCATCGATAGAGATAAAGTGCGACATGAACGAAAAGTCGAACTTGCTTTCGAAAGCCATCGTTTATTCGATTTAAGGCGTTGGAGAACAGCAGTTACTGAGATTTCAAGGCCGTATAGGGGTGTAGTTTATTCTATGGACTATAATAGTTATGTTGCCGGGACTCCAAAATTTAAAATTACGGTAGTTGAGAAGATTGATGGACAAGTTCAGAAGAAGTTTTTTGACAGACATTACTATTTACCTATCACACCATCTCGTATTTCAAACAATCCCAACCTGGTAGAGAATCCGGGGTATTAATCGCATAGATTAGTTTGTTTTAGGTTCTGTTTTGCAGGAGGTTACATGTTTTGTGCCTCCTGCGATTAGGGCTTTGTTGTCTCAAAATAATTAAATCAGTTAACTGTTATATCTCTAATCCCTCAATAATTATGCATAATTATACTAAAATAAGAATGTCGCTACTGGCAATGACAATCATGATTTTTTGTTTTGTCGGAAATGGGTTTTCAGGTGAAAACACAAGTCAAAAGAAAGTTGCAGCAGTTATTAGTACGGAAAAGCCTATAATAGACAAGGTCTTTCCTTTATCTCCAAAAGTATTGGATAACACAGCCGGTTTTACATTCAATAACAGTATAACGACATTTGATGATACAAGGTGGTATTCCAAATGGCATGAAGTGAATGTCTTTAAGACCGAATTAAATCATGCTAATTCGACCAATCCCTATGCTTTACGCGTAGGAAAAGGAGGACAGCTTTATTCAATTATGACCCCTATTGGTGAAATTGCTCCACCGCAAAATCCGGATCATGCATGGATTGATGATACTTACTTATCAACGATATATCAGTACGATTTAGACCCCGATATTAAAGGCGTTGACGCTCTGACTGCTTTTATTCATTCTTGTGGAATGTATCCGCATAAGGATATTGCTTTTCAGCAGGGTAAGCAATTTTGGTCGCCTATTGTCGGCGAGAAGTGGGATGCCGAAAAGAGTGAATTTTCGACAATATCATTAGGGATGATATCTACAGGCCCTTCTCTTAATAGAGGTGATGTTCTTTTCTACCAAAAAATAAAGGATATGGGCGATGGTGTGTTTGAAATTACAACTATTGCATACAACTATAATACTTCATATACCAATGCTAAACAGGGATACATAACAGATCTTTGTCCCTGGGGTGGTGTTCGTACAAGTAAACTTCCAAACTTAATACTTAGCAATCCTGACCAAACATGGAAAGTATCTAATAATCAGTTTGGAGATAATAATTCTCTTTTTTACTCTGATAAAACGGGAGGCTGGGCAATAGCTACTCAGAATCCCAATCTGGATACAAGTTATTCATTGGGCTTAGTATTTGGTCAGAATAATCCGGAGAGTCGTGATAAATTCTACACCTGTGGAAAAACTGATGTTAGCAGAAGCTTTACTGTTCAGGCGGTTACTTATCGAGAGGTTTTTAAGCCGGGAAATACGTTCTATTGCCGGCAATACTATGTATTAGGCAAATTGAAAGATGTAGTTGAGAAATGTAAAAAATTAGAGTCTTACACCTCTTCTGGTTTTCTGAAATTTGACCAAAATACTGCAACAAGCATTCCACTTTATCTGACTGAAAAAGATGGACAGACCATTATTTCAGAAGAAGGAACCACGCCTGCTTTTTATGTATATGCCGAACCTGTAAAAGACTCTAAACCCCTTTATCTGATAAGGAATACAGCCACAAATAAACTACATGTAACCTGCGATCCGTATATGATAATGCCACGCTATACGATTGATGAGGATCCTCTGAAAAGAAAGGGCATCAGACCGTATGATGGTACAACCGAAATTCTCAAGTTGTATGGTTTTGTAATGCCTTCAGCCTTCAGCAGTAAATTTATTGATTATAAGCCGTTAAATTCAATATTGACCGATAAAACATTTTTTACCGAGAAAGGAATTTATGATTTGGGAATAATGGTAAGGAATAAACTAGATGCAAGGTTGTTGGAGGTGAAATGGGATGGAGAGGCCGCCGATGGTTTATGGTCGAGTGCATTAAACTGGAGTAATAACAAATTGCCGTCAGATAGTATAATAATTACATTAAATACAAAAGCCAAAGTTGATGCTATCGGAATGGCAAATTCAGGGTACTTACCGGCTCATTCATATACAACCGTAAGTGGAGGTGCTACCCTTACTGTATCTGGCGGAGCAATTCGAATGAATAATAATAATCTGGATGTTGCCGCAGATGGAGCTCTTGAAGGTGAATGGTGGGATTTGAACAACGGAACGTTGAGCTTTGAAGATGGGGCTTCTGTAAACATTAAGAACTGGGAGAATAAAGGAACGAATGTCTTCAATCTTAAACTAGGTAGTTCGGGTTTCAAAACACTGAAAGCAGCAGGATTCTATATAGGTAGTGGTACTACAATTGCAAATGCAACATACAATGTGGACATGGCAAACTATACAGGTGGTGAAGATACAATTGTTTTGATTGACTATATTGAAAATAAAGCCGGGCTTACAGCAGAAGAGTTTAAAAAAGCAAAATTGAATATACTGAATGTTGGTAGTTTCACAAATTCGACACTTTCTTTTGATGAACGTGCCAATGATATTGTACTTATTATTCGTAGAGGTGATGAAGTTGTTGGCGTAAAATGGGATGGTGAAGCGGGCGATGGATTGTGGACTAGTGCATTGAACTGGAGTACCAATAAATTGCCAGGAAACGAAGATCATATCATTTTAGATAAAGAAGAAATTGTTGACACCTACGGAATGCCGAACTCTGGATATTTACCAGCAAATTGCACTATAGATATCAGTGGCGGAGCAACATTAACCAATTCAATCGGAGCTATTCGCTTAAACGGAAGTACAGTGAATGTTTCCTCAACGGGTAGTTTGGCCGGTGATTTCTGGGATATGAGCAACGGGGCAGTGAATTTCGTTGATGGAGCTGTCGTTGATTTAGCTCACTGGGAGGTAAAGGGGAAAAATACCTTTGGATTTAAGTTATCTGCAACAGGCTTTAATCAGGTGGCAGCATCTGCATTCAGATCGGGTAACAGTGCTGTTTGGGCAGATGTAACCTTTAATATTGACATTACGGATTATAAAATCAGCAATGGAGCTTCTGTAGTCCTTGCAGACTTTAATTATCATGATCCGGCCTTTGATGGAACGTTTAATCCAACTGTTAATGTAATTTCAGGAAATAGTAATCTAGGAGGGGTGCTTTCCTTCAATAAAATTGATCATTCATTGGTATTGACAATTAATACTAAAACCGGAGTGAATGCTCTAAATATTTCAAATGATGTAAAAGTCAACTACAATAATTCTGCTATTACGATTACAGGGGAAACAGAAAACTATAAAATAATAAATTTGGTTGGACAGGTAATCAGCCAGGGACTTACTCCAGATATAATAACACGGATTCCGTTCGATTTTAAAGGTATTGTCATTGTATGTGGTACAAAAAAAGATGGCACATGTTTTAGTCAAAAGGTTCTCGTGCTTTGATAATAATCTCAGTTTTAATTACTAAAAGATATTGATAAACGAATCTAAAAATCGAGTAATAAAATTTCCAATAAACAATAAATATGTATAATCTTTAAAATTTACCAAAATGAAAACAGCTTTACGGCAATTAGCAATTTTATTGAATTTAATTCCGCTATTAGGAATTACAGCGAATGGATCAACAAATAGATCCTTAACAAATGTGCCTTCATCCGGCAAAACAATTAATTCCAGAGTCATACAGGCCGCGGGAGTTAAAGTAAAATGGGACGGTGAGGCAAAAGATAGTTTATGGTCGAATGCCACGAACTGGAGTGGTGATAAGTTACCCGCAGAAAATGACACAATCATCATTGATACAAAAATCAAGGTTGATGCTAAAGGTATGGCAAATTCAGGTTATTTGCCCTCAAATTCTGTTACAACGGTAAGTGGCGGAGCAATCCTGACTGTTTCGAGTGGTGCGATAAGAATGAGCAGAAATACTATAAATGTAGCATCTGACGGAGGTCTGGAAGGCGATTGGTGGGATATGGATAATGGCAGCTTTAACTTTGAAGATGGAGCATCCGTTAATCTGAATAACTGGGAGAACAAAGGGACAAATGTTTTTGGTTTTAAACTTGGGAAAACTGGCTTTAAAACATTAATAGCAACTAATTTTTATATTGGTGGTGGTGCAACTATTGCAAATTCAACCTTCTTTGTAAATATGGCAAATTACACAGGTAGTGAAGGCAAAATAGTTTTGGTCGATATTGTTGAAAACAAAGCAGGAATTACAGCCGAAAGTTTCAAGAAGGCTAAATTAATTATTCGGAATTCAGGAAACTTTGCAAATTCCACCATTACATTTGATGAAACAACAAATGACATTGTGCTAAATGTTATTCCAGGTGTACCAGTCAGTGGAATCTGGGATGGTGAAGCGGGAGATGGTTTGTGGTCGACTGCACTGAACTGGAGTGATAATAAATTACCAGCGGAAGGAGCAACAATTGTAATTGATTCTAAGGCGAAAGTAGATGCTGCAGGTATGCCTAATTCAGGATATCTTCCTGCTAATTCTGTTACAACGGTAAGTGGCGGAGCAACTCTGACCGTATCAAGCGGAGCAGTTCGTATGAACCGTAATACGCTTACTGTAGCCTCGGACGGTATTTTGACCGGTGAATGGTGGGATTTGGATAATGGTACATTGAATTTCTTTGATGGAGCCAGTGTGAATATAAAAAACTGGGAAAATAAAGGAACAAATGTATTCAATTTCAAGTTAGGTGAATCCGGATTTAAAACTTTGAATGCGACTAATTTACAATTAGGTGGAGGAACAACAATGGCAAATGCAACATATAATGTGGATTTGGCAAACTATACCGGCGGTGAAACTACCATTATTTTAGTAGACTTTGCTGAGAATAAAGCTGGAATTACCGCAGCAGATTTTAAAAAGGCGAAATTGAATGTTACAAATGTTGGTAGTTTAACTAACACTACGATCTCTTTTGATGATCTTTCAAATGATATCGTATTGAATATTCGTCCGGGCGATCAGGTTGTTGGTATTAAATGGGATGATGAGGCGAAAGATGGCTTGTGGACAAGTGCATTGAACTGGAGTACAAATAAACTTCCAGGAAGTGGCGATCATATTATTTTGGATAGTGAATTCATTACTGATACTTATGGAATGCCTAATTCGGGTTATTTGCCATCCAATTGTACAATTGATGTTGATGGAGGAGCTACTTTTACAAATTCAATTGGAGCAATTCGATTAAACGGTTGTGTGATAAACGCAGGTTCAAAAGGTAACTTAGCAGGTGATTTCTGGGATATGAGTAATGGTACCATTAATGTTGTAGATGGAGCTGTTGTAGAGCTTTCACACTTAGAGGTAAAAGGTAATTGTACACTTGGCTTTAAGTTGTCGGAGTTTGGTTTTAGTCAGATTTTTGCAGCTGCATTCAGATCTGGAAATGGTGCCGTTTGGTCAAATGTGACTTTCAATATTGATATTTCTAATTATAAAATCAGTAATGGTGATACTGTAACTCTGGCTGCATTTAACTACCATGATCCATTATTTGATGGAACGTTTGACCCTGTTATTAATATAGTTTCAGGTAATAGCAAACTTGGTGCAAAGCTTACATTTGATAAATTGGCGAATGCGTTGGTACTGATTGTTAATTCAGTTTCAGGGGTTAAATCTATAGATAATTCAAACGATGTATATGTACGACATAACAATTCATCGATAACAATTACAGGAGAAGCAAAAAATTACAAAATTGTCAATATGATTGGACAAACAATTAGTCAAGGTCTGATACAAAATCAGACAACTATTATTCCAATGGCAAAAAAAGGAATTTATATTGTTTCCGGAACTAAGAATAATGGAAATTACTACAGCAAAAAGTTAGTTGTAAGATAATTGTCACTATACTATTTTAGGAAATCGCTTTTGGAGAAATATCTGATTAAGTTCAAATTCCTTTAAAGCGATTTCCGTTTTTTTTACTTCTAATTTATTCAACTTTCGCAAGTAAAATAACTTGCTGATTTATAACAAAATAACAGCATATTAATTTGGTAAAGTCGCTGAAAATCAGTAACTTTGTGTCGCTAAACAAAACCCAAATAATATGCTGCGACACAAAGATACAATAATAC
>CAMDNO010000142.1 GCA_945902955.1 Porphyromonas cangingivalis | reverse complement strand
TTTGTTGATTTTCACAATGGTAAAGCTTACGTTTGCTCTTTTGATGGTTCGGTAGTAAAAATAGATACAGCGAGTTTGCAAATTGAAGCTACGGTGCAATGTGGTAAAAATCCGGATGGAATTTGCGTGGCCAATAATAAAATCTATGTCTCGAATTCGGGCGGTTTGAATTTTCCGAATTACGACAATACGGTTTCGGTTGTAGATTTAACAACATTTACGGAACAGAAAAAAATAACTGTTGGTGTAAACCCCGGAAAAATACTGGCTGATAGTGAGGGAGATGTGTATGTGATTTCGCGTGGCGACTACGGTGCCAATCCTACAAAATTGCAACGAATAAATAGTGCTACCGATTTATTGGAACAAAGTTTCGAAGATATACAAGCTTTAAATTTTAGCATTCGCAACGATACGGCTTATATTTACAATTTTGATTATGGTACTCAAACTTCGCAAATAAAGGTTTTTGATTGCAAAACGGAGCAGCTAATTTCGGAGAATTTTATTACCGACGACACAAAACTGACTACTCCATTTGGAATTGACATTAACCCTGCCAATGGCGATATTTACATAACCGATTCAAAATCGTACACGGTTTGGGGTGATGTGCTGTGCTTTGACAAAGCAGGCAAACTAAAATTCAAATTACGCGACATAGGGCTAAATCCAAAGAAAATACTTTTTAAATAAAACAGGTTGAATAGTAACCTAAATACTATTGCTTATTGATTTTCGAAAAAAAACAGCGACTCTGTGAAGAATCGCTGTTTTGCATTTTAGTAATTTAGTTCTTCCAATTTTTAATATTTTTTTTAACGATAGATTAGCTTCAAAAACCAACGAAATAGCTTATTTTTACAAAACAAAAATACATAGATTTTAATTTTTTAAAATGGCTGCATTACAAGTATATAGCTCTCGCACAATGGATATTTTTTCGGCAGAAACCGAAACAGAGCTTTCGTTGCCTGTGATGGAGGCCGTGAGCGCAGGCTTTCCTTCGCCGGCCACCGACTTTGTGGATCTGACGATTGACCTTAATCGACATTTGGTGAAGCATCCATCTGCAACATACTATGCACGAGTTAAGGGCGAATCGATGCGAGATGCAGGCATTAATGATGGCGATTTGCTTATTGTGGATAAAAGTATCGACCCATCGGATGGTAAAATTGCCATTTGTTATGTAGATGGTGAATTTACGCTTAAACGGATAAAAATTGACAATATGGGTATCTGGCTTATGCCTGCTAACGAAAAATTCAAACCCATACATGTTGATGAAGGTAATACGCTTGTTATCTGGGGAATAGTTACATTCGTGATTAAAAATGTTTGATATTTAGACGACAGACAGCGGACAACAGAAAATACAATAAACAGATGAACCAATCAACCAATTAACTGATGAACCAATCAACAGATGAACCAATCAACCGATGAACCAATTTACGAATCACCAACGACCTATGTATGCTTTAATCGATTGCAATAATTTTTACGCTTCGTGCGAACGGGTTTTTAATCCTGCTTTGCGCGAAAAACCTGTTGTTATTTTATCAAACAACGATGGGTGCGTAATTGCGCGTAGTAATGAAGCAAAAGCACTGGGCATACCAATGGGTGCGCCGGCGTTTAAAATTAACCAATTAGTTGAGGCAAATGAGGTATATGTTTTTTCGTCAAACTTTGCTTTGTATGGTGATTTAAGCCACCGAGTTATGACAGTTTTATCTGAATTTTGTCCCGCAATGGAAATTTACAGTATCGACGAGGCTTTTCTCGATTTCAATGGCTTTGAGCTTCACGATTTGAATCGCATTGGCGTGGATATGAAAAACAAAGTGCTTAAATGGACTGGAATTCCTGTGAGTGTAGGATTCGCACCTACCAAGGCATTGGCAAAATTGGCAAATCGTATTGCCAAAAAATTTCCCGAGCGCACCAACGGCGTTTACACTATCGAAACCGAAGAACAACGAATAAAAGCGCTAAAATGGCTCAAAATTGAAGACGTGTGGGGCATTGGTCGTAGACATGCACGCCGACTACAGGAGATGAACATTACCACGGCTTATCAATTTACTCAACTATCCGACCGCTGGGTGCGCGATATGATGACTGTGGTGGGATTGCGCCTAAAACATGATTTACAGGGCATTCCAACCTTGCAAATGGAGGATGTGAAAGATAAAAAGAACATTGCTACTACACGCACTTTCGAAACAAATTATACCGAATTAGCACAAATAAAAGAGCGAGTAGCCAGTTTTGCAGTGAGTTGTAGTGCTAAATTGCGAGCGCAACATTCGTGTTGTAATAGTATTATGGTTTTTATTCATACCAATGGTTTCCATCAGGATCAGGAGCAGTATAGTAAAAATATTGTACTCAAGTTACCTTTTGCCACCAATTCGAGCATTGAGATTACCAAGTTTGCTCTTCAGGGGCTCGAGCGTATTTTCAAAAAGGGCTATGGCTATAAAAAAGCGGGCGTAATTGTGATGGATTTTACGCCCGAAGAAAATCAGCAACTTAACTTTTTTGAAAACCGAAACGTAAAGCACATTCAACTGATGAAAGCTGTTGACCATATAAACAAGCTCTACGGACAGCAAAAAGTCCGTTTAGCGGCGCAGGACGTGGGGCGTGTTTGGAAAATGAAACAAGAACGACTTTCGCCGCGCTACACCACTAACCTCAAAGATATATTAGTAGTGAAAGCTGAAAACTAAAAAAGCTGCAAACCTTTTACGGATTGCAGCTTTTCTTTTTTATCTTATCCCCCTTTAGGCTTCGGCGTGAGCTCAGTCGAACGGGGTTAATGGCTATTCTATTCTTTTGGAGGACGTGGCATTAATGCTTTGCGCGATAATTTGTATTTGCCTGTTTTTTGGTCGATGTCCAACAATTTAACATCAATCATATCGCCTTCTTTAATTCCAGCCTGATCCATTGTTTCGATGCGTTTCCAATCAATTTCCGAAATGTGAAGTAAACCTTCTTTGCCCGGCATAAATTCAACAAATGCACCGTAAGGCATTACCGATTTCACTTTAGAAGGATATGTTTCGCCAATTTCCGGAATTGAAACAATACCTTTGATACGAGCAATGGCAGCGTCAATAGCAGTTTTATTATTTGCTGCAATTTCTACACGTCCTTGGTCGCCAATTTCTTCAATGGTAATAGTAGCACCTGTTTCGGCTTGCATGGCTTGAATAATTTTTCCTCCAGGCCCGATTACTGCACCAATCATTTCTTTTGGAATCATCATGGCCACAATACGTGGAGCATTTGGTTTGAGGTCGGCACGTGGTTCAGATAAAGTCTCTTTAATTTTACCCAAAATATGCATACGTCCTTCTTTTGCCTGACTCAACGCTTTTTCAAGAATTTCATACGAAAGACCATCCACTTTAATGTCCATTTGTGTAGCGGTAATACCGTCGGCAGTACCTGTTACTTTAAAGTCCATATCGCCCAAGTGATCTTCGTCGCCCAAAATATCTGAAAGTACGGCAAAGTTTTTACCTTTATTTTCCGAAATTAAACCCATGGCAATACCCGAAACTGGTTTTTTCATTTCAACACCTGCATCCATCAATGCCAATGTGCCGGCACATACTGTAGCCATCGACGATGAACCGTTCGATTCTAAAATATCAGAAACCACACGTACTACATACGGATAATTATCAGGAATCATGTTTTTCAAGGCACGAAGCGCCAAGTTTCCATGTCCTACTTCGCGACGACCTACGCCACGAGATGCACGCGCTTCGCCGGTTGAAAATGGAGGGAAATTATAATGCAACATAAAACGTTCTTTTCCTTTGAAAAGCGCATCGTCTATTAATTTTTCGTCCATTTTGGTACCCAAAGTAACCGTAGTCAACGATTGTGTTTCGCCACGTGTAAATACAGCCGATCCATGTGCTCCCGGTAAATAATCAACTTCCGACCAGATTGGACGAATTTCGGTAGTTTTACGACCATCCAAGCGTTTGCCTTCGTCCAAAATAGAACGACGCATAGCTTCTTTTTCCACATCGTGGTAATATTTACCAATCAATGCTTTTTTAGCAACCGCTTCTTCCGCGTCTAAGCCGGCAATATATTCCGCTTTAATAGCTTCAAAGTTTTCGATGCGTTCGTGTTTGTTTGGATTGCAAGCTTTTGCAACTTCAAATACTTTATCATACGTTTTTGCCCAAATATCTTTTTTCAGATCTTCGTCGTTTTCTTCGTGGCAATATTCGCGTTTTTTGGTTTTACCTACCGCTTCCATTAATTCCAATTGTGCCTGACAATGAATTTTGATAGCCTCATGTGCCACTTTCATAGCTGCTAGCAAATCCTCTTCGCTTACTTCTTTCATTTCGCCTTCAACCATCATAATATTGTCGATGGTTGCAGCCACTATGATCTCCATATCGGCAGTAGTCAATTGTTCGAAAGTAGGATTTATAACAAATTCGCCATTAATTCGCGCCACACGCACTTCAGAAATTGGTCCGTTAAACGGAACATCCGAAACAGCCAAAGCGGCCGAAGCAGCTAAACCAGCCAATGCATCAGGCATATCTTTTCCGTCCGACGAAACTAATGTAATTGTTACAAATGTTTCGGCATGAAAATCATCCGGAAACAAAGGACGCAAAGCGCGGTCGACAATACGACAAACTAAAATTTCGTAATCAGATGCACGACCTTCGCGTTTGAGGAATCCCCCGGGATAACGGCCAAAAGCGGCATATTTTTCTTTATACTCTACCGAAAGCGGCATAAAATCTGTTCCGGGAACAGCGTCTTTGGCAGAACAAACTGTTGCCAATAACATGGTATCACCCATGCGTACCATAACCGAACCATCGGCTTGTTTAGCCAATTTACCGGTTTCAATGGTAATCTCACGTCCATCACCCAATGCGATGGTTTTTGTAACTACGTTCATAAAATTACAGGATTGTTTTTAATACTATTTTTATTTCGGGCACAAAGATACAATATTAATTGCATTTATATGAAATAAATTCCGTAATTTTGAGGCGGATTTCTTCACACGTAATCAACTTTTTAAAGTTTTTTAAAGAGCTTGTCTGTATTTCAGTCAAGTTCTTTGTATTTCAACGAGTTGTGTGTTAAGCGTCCTTCAGCTATCCTCATCTTTTATGATTGAATTGCCTCATCATTATCTTTGTCGCAAAAAAATAAAGATAGTTATGAGATAAAAATAGTATTTATATTTTTATCTCATAACTATTGAAAATAGAGCAGCTTAAAACATTTCTACTAAATTAGAATGTAAATTAGATGTATGTACTATTGCAGAAATGAATCAAAACTATTAATTGATTCGTAGCATGCAATAATATATAGTCAGTTGTTTTGAAGTTTAAAATAAAAAGAGTACTTTTGCAGTCCAATTTAGCGTAATCTCTGACAGAATATAGAGAAGTCTGTGAATATTGCGCACTAATTATTTAAAAAAGAGCAAAATGGATTTAATTAAAATTGCAGAACAAGCATTTCTTGTTGACAAAACGCACCCCGATTTTAAAGCAGGCGACACTGTAACCGTATCTTACCGAATTATTGAAGGTAGCAAAGAACGTATTCAGGAATATCGTGGTGATGTTATCAAAATTGTAGGGCACCTAAACAAAAAACGTTTTACGGTACGTAAAATGTCGGGTAACGTAGGTGTAGAGCGTATTTTCCCGCTCGATTCTCCTTTTATCGAAAGCATTACAGTAAACAAACATGGTAAAGTTCGTCGTGCGAAATTGTACTATTTACGTGCACTTACCGGCAAAAAAGCCCGTATCAAAGAAAGACGCGTGTAAGCTTTTTAATCATTACAAATTTAAAAAGAGAAAATAGCTTCGGCAATTTTCTCTTTTTTGCTTTTTAAACTATCTTTGCGCTTCAATCTATTAAGTTTTTTATGACAGCATTTATTTCATCAAATCAAAAACAAAACAATCTATTATCCTCATTGGGGGTTTGGGGATTTTTTTTGTTTTTTATTTCCTGTGTGCCAAAACAAACCGAGAACCCTATAAATACTGCAACTGATTCACTTCAATTGCATTATGCCGAAGGCTTTGCTGTTTATTATCACAAAATGTATAAAGAAGTAGTGGTTTACAGCCCTTGGCAAAAAGGAGCAATATACGCTCGTTATTTTTTGATTACCAACAAAAAAACCGTTACACCTACCAATGGTTCTAAAGTAATAGTGCCAATCCGTTCGCTGGCATCTACAGCCGTTACACATCTCGAATTTTTGACCTTGCTGAATGAAATAAACTCACTATCAGCAGTTTGTACGCCTCAAATTATTTACAACAAAACTGTTTTAAAAAAATTAAAAGCAGATAAACTTACAGATTTAGGCGATGCTTTTAATGTGAATTTGGAAAAAACGCTTCAATTAAAACCCGAAGCAGTGATGATGAGTGGCTACAATCAAAACGATCCATATTCGCTGCGTGTTTCTCAAGCGGGCATTCCGGTTATTTTAAATGTAGAATGGATGGAAACATCGCTCCTTGCCCGAGCCGAATGGATAAAGTTTGTGGCTGCCTTTTATAACAAAGAGGTACTGGCCGACAGTATTTTTAATGTAGTGAGCAAAAATTACGAAAATATAAAAGCAAAAGCAACCACTGTAAAATTAAAACCAAGCATTATGGCCGGAAATAGTTTTCGTGGCACATGGTATATGCCTTCAGGTCGTAACTACATGGCAAAATTGTATATAGATGCGGGTGCTAACTATTTTTATAGTACCGATACAACAGCTGGAAGTCTGCCATTAAATGTAGAAACAGTTTTGCGGAATTTCTCTGATTGTGATGTATGGTTAAATTGTAACTTTAATTATTTGAGTGAATTACAAAATACTGACACAAAACATACGCTTTTCAAAGCGTTTAAAGAAAAGCAGGTATATAATTTCAATAACCGACTTTTGCTTTCGTCAGCAAACGATTTCTGGGAAAGTGCCGTTGCACGTCCAGATTTATTGCTGAGCGATGTTATTGCCATTTTGCATCCGGAGCTTTTGCCAAATCATGAATTCATTTATGCTAAAAAATTAGAGTAGACAGCGCATGAAAAACCGTAATTTCCTGTATTTTGCTTTTTTGTCGTTACTGACACTTCTATTTTTTCTGTCCGATTTGGTCTGGGGTAGTATTACCATTCCTTTTCGTGAAATAATGGATGTATTTTTTGGAAAAGGTGAAAGTATAAATACCGAAATTTTAATTAATTTTAGATTACCTAAAGCAATTACTGCTATACTCACAGGCGCTGCTTTGTCGGTAGCTGGATTGATGATGCAAACTCTTTTTCGAAATCCATTGGCCGAACCTTATATACTAGGAGTTAGCTCTGGTGCAAGTTTAGGCGTGGCGTTAGTTACTATGGCATCGGGGTTTTTACCTACAATTTTGATGAATAGTGGCTGGGCAATGATTTTGGCTGCTGTAATTGGTGGTGCATTGGTATTACTAATGGTGTTGGGTGTGTCGTTCAGAATTCAGAATGCAGTTTCACTACTTATTGTAGGGATTATGTTTGGTACAATTGCCGGTTCAGTAGTTAGTGTGATGCAAAATTTTAGCAATCCAGATGCTATCAAGTTGTTTATAATGTGGACTTTTGGAAGTTTAAGCGCCGTTACATGGACTTATATGCAAGCTTTATTACCCATTATTTTAATTGGTTTGACTATGGCTATGATGCTTCACAAACGCTTGGATGTTTTGTTGTTGGGTGAAAATTATGCACGCGGCTTGGGAGTATCGGTTATTCAAACCCGCTTCTTTATTATCTTATCAACAGGTTTATTGGCAGGTGGCATTACAGCCTTTACTGGTCCTATTGCATTTGTAGGTGTAGCTATTCCACATATTGCTCGGGGCATTTTTAAAACATCAACACACAAAATTTTGATTCCGGCAACTATGTTTTGCGGGGCTTCACTTTTGCTTATTTGCGATTTAATTTCGCAACTACCAGCCTACACATTGCCCATAAATACAATTAGCTCTCTGTTTGGCGCACCGATAATTTTGTGGATAATATTGAAAAAAAGGTAGAATAATTTAGCCCAATTCCCTCCTGTATTTGTAGGGTAGGATATTGAGCAATTTAATAAAATAATTATGTCTTGTGTTCTAAATACGCATAATCTCTCAATCGGATATTCTAAGAAAAAGAATAAAATAATTATTCAAACTGACCTCAACTTAGAGTTGAAAACGGGTGAATTGGTGTGTCTTATCGGACAGAATGGTTGTGGAAAAACTACTTTGCTACGAACCTTGGCGGGCATACAAAAACCACTTCATGGAAATGTATTGGTGGATAATCAGGAATTAAGCAGCATCCGAATTCACGAAAAGGCCCAAAAATTAGCCCTTGTTTTAACAGAAAAAGTAGAAATCGAAAATGCTACTGTTACAGATATAGTACGAATGGGTAGGCAGCCTTATTGCAATTGGTGGGGGAATTTGTCCGATGGAGATTTTAGAACCGTAAATGAATCCATTGAAATGGTACATTTGGAGGCAAAAAAAGATTGTCATCTGAACGAGCTTTCGGATGGTGAACGGCAACGTGTAATGATTGCTAAAGCTTTGGCTCAAGATACACCACTAATTTTATTAGACGAGCCAACGGCGCATCTCGACTTGCCAAACAGAGTGGAAATAATGTTGCTACTTCATAAATTAGCGCACCGAACCGGAAAATCAGTCGTTATTTCGACACATGAATTGGATATGGCACTTCAAGCAGCCGACCGAATATGGTTAATGACAAAATCAAACGGAATTGAATGTGGTGTGCCAGAAGATTTGGTGCTTCAGGGACGCTTTCACGAAGCTTTTCAAAGTAAATCCTATTATTTTAATTCAGCCAATGGCAATTTTTCGATGAATTATCATATGACAAAAAAAGTGTGGGTAGTCGGCGATAAAACACGTATGTATTGGACTTTACGCGCATTAGCACGCGCTGGTTATATGGTTGTAGAAGAAGCCGAAGTAGTAATAAAAATCACACCAGAAAGCTGGATAATTAATGACCAAGATTATAAAACTGTTGAAGAGTTATTGGCAAAACTAGAGGGAATTATTTAAGAATAAACTCTACTATAGTGCTTTTGAATAATTGTCGTTGTTGTAGTATATAAGTGAATCCAATAAAGTTACAAGTAAGGAAGATGAAAAAAGCCCTACAAAACGTTTATTTTGTAGGGCTTGACATTTTGGCTATACCTTTTGCGGAAGCTACGAGATTCGAACTCGTGGTACGGTTGCCCGTACGTCAGTTTAGCAAACTGGTGGTTTCAGCCACTCACCCAAACTTCCAAAACTTCGCTTTAGCGGCTGCAAAGATAGAAAGGAATTTTTGATTCTCAAAATGCTTTTGTGTTTTTGATTTTAATTTTGATTTTTAATTTGTTTATTTGTTTAATAATTAGTTGATTATGATTCTGTTCGTCAAAAAAGATTTTTAATTTTCAAAGCTTATGCTTTTAATATGGGCATTTTGTTGTATTTTTGTGTGTAAAAATTATTTGTAAGACTTTATGACGATAAAAAAGATTTTCTCTCCTAAAAAGCCTTTGTTTTGGCTGTTTGTAATTATTTCTACAATTTTCATCTCTTTCATTTCTATTCTTTTTGTACCCAATATTTTTATTGAAAATGAAGAAGAGGGTTTCTTGTATATTCGGGATAATAGTACGATTGAAGATGTAATTGTCAATTTGAAATCATCTGCTAATGTTTTTTCTGTTTTTGCGTTTAAACAAACTTCTACAATTTTGGGTTACAAAAATGTTCGTTCTGGTAGGTATGAACTTACCAATGGTATGAATAACTTTAAATTGGTGCGGTTGCTTAAAAATGGACGGCAAAAACCACTTAAACTCACTTTTAATAATATCCGAACCAAAGAACAGCTTGCAGCAAGGTTGTCGAAAGTGATTATGGCCGATTCGATTTCGATTATTAAAATAATGGCCGATTCGGTATTCTTGTCCGCCAATAATTTCAATTCAAACACTTCAATAGCTGTTTTTATACCTAATACTTACGAGGTGTTTTGGGATTTGGATGCGCGCGAACTTTTTGATCGTATGAAGCGGGAATACGATATTTTTTGGACAGACGAACGAAAAGCTAAAGCTGCTGCAATTCCGCTTTCCCCCGTAGAGGTAGCTACGTTGGCTTCGATTGTAGAAGAGGAAACAAATAATAAAGCTGAAAGGCCAATGGTGGCTGGATTGTATATTAATAGACTGAAAACCGATATGCCACTTCAAGCCGACCCAACCCTGAAATTTGCAGCTGGAGATTTTAGTATTCGACGATTGAAAATGGAACATATACTCAAAATTTCGCCTTACAATACTTATCGTAATAAAGGTCTACCTCCGGGGCCAATTCGGGTTGCCTCGCAAAATGGCATAGATGCAGTTCTAAATTATGTAAAACATGATTATATTTTTATGTGTGCCAAAGAAACACTCAATGGTCAACATAATTTTGCAGTAACTTATACCGAACACCAAGCAAATGCTCGCCGGTATCAAAAAGCACTCGATGCGTTGAAGATAAATTGATGTGCCCCGTCCCGATAACTATCGGGAATCGGGGGTGATGATAAAAAAATTAAGATATTAAGAGAAACATGAAGAAGGTATTTATTTTTATTTTTACAATACTGATTTTAATCCCAACAACTGCGCAATACAAGAAACGTGAGATGCGTGCAGTTTGGATAGCTACGGTTGCCAATATCGATTGGCCAAGTCAGCGAAATTTGTCTGTAAAACAACAAAAAGCTGAAATGATTCAGTTGCTCGATTCGTTTGCTGCACTTAATATTAATACAGTTGTTTTTCAAATTCGACCTACAGCCGATGCGTTTTATGCTTCGACATTGGAACCTTGGTCGCATTGGTTGACTGGACGACAAGGTATTCGACCTGCTACGTTTTACGACCCTTTACAGTTTGTTATTGAGGAATCGCATAAGCGGTTTATCGATGTGCATGTATGGCTCAATCCTTACCGGGTTACTAATAGTGATAATTTAGATATACTTTCAAAGACACATTTATTTTACAAAAACCGAAATTTATTTTTAAAATATGGTGATAAATATTATTTTGATCCAGGATTGGACGAAACGCGTGAGTTTTTGAACCGTGTTGTTGAAGATATTGTGCAGCGTTATGATGTTGATGCCATTCATTTCGACGATTATTTTTATCCATATAAGGTTAAGAATGAGGAGTTTCCCGACGAGAAATCGTTTCTAATGCATCCTCGTGGATTTACTCCTGGTCAAAAAGACGATTGGCGACGCAATAACGTAAATATGATTATTGCTGAGTTACAACAAACTATTAAAAGTACCAAACCTTGGGTTGAGTTTGGCATATCACCTTTTGGCGTGTGGCGTAATAATAATGTTGATCCACGTGGTTCGGCAACGCAAGCTGGTGTGCAAAATTACGACGATTTGTATGCCGACATTTTGAAATGGCTGCAAGAAGGAACAATAGATTATGTGGCACCACAGCTTTACTGGGAAATTGGTAAAAAAGTGGCCGATTATGCCGTTTTGGCAAAATGGTGGAATGAAAATTCGTT
>CAMDNO010000141.1 GCA_945902955.1 Porphyromonas cangingivalis | reverse complement strand
GTTCGAACAGCGAAGGCGATTCCAGCAGAATCAGGTCTTTTTGTAGTTTCAGCAGGTTGACACTGTTTTTGTCGTGTTTGCTTATCTCGGTTTTCAGACTGCGTTTTATGGTTTCCACCAATCGGTGCATTTCGCGCTTTTCGTCTTTGTTCTCCGCATTGCGATAACGGTTTACGGCATTTCGGTATTGCTCAACGGTATATCCACCGGCTTTAAGGGCAGCGCTCAGTCCTTCGTCCAACCCAAAACGGCTAATCAATGAGTTACCACATTTAATATTAATGTCGATATTCGGCAGGGTTTCGAGCTCGGTTGTACCGGCTTTGTAATAGGCATTTTTCAGCAATTCAATCCACAAACGCAACTGGCAAATCTTAACCGAATTGGGGTTTAAGTCCACACCAAACAAGCTGTTTTCGATAATTGTCTGCTTTTCGTGGAAGAGGGTTTCCTGTATGCGCTGGCTATCGTGATTGCCCGGAATGTACGAAAAAAATTCCTCATCGTTTTCCGAAACTGTGAGTTCGTCGTTTACAACCGTTACTTTGTAGCCTTTTAGTTTTTTTCCTTGTCGGTCGCACAATACGCCCAACTCGCTTTTCAGAGCTATCATTTCGTTCAGAGCCGAGACGAGGAAATGGCCCGAACCCACCGCAGGGTCGCACAGCCTGATACTATTGATAATGGTATTCGCTTCGGCTATATTTTCTACTTTATTATGCAGGTCAACCAGCGTTTCGCAGTTCCATCCTTTTACTTCGTTGAAGCGTTGAATAACTGTGCGTGAAAGGGTTTCGTGGCACATATACATGGTAATAAAGCTGGGCGTAAAGAATGAACCGTCTTTATAACCGTTTATCTTTTCGAAAATCAACCCGAGTACCGATGCCGAAATCAGCATTTTGTTTTCTTCCTGAATTCCCTCTGTACTTTCGCTGCTAAAATCGTATGCATCCAAAAAGCGAAACAGGTATTCAATAGGTGATAATTCACTGAAGTTGACCTTATCCTTTTTGCTTTTTAATACCGACTTTGCATAAAGTTTTACAGGCTTACTATCCTGCAAATTTCCAATGGTTATAGTATTCTGTTCCAGTTCGGTTGGTTCAAACAAAGAACTGTTCAGGTAGGGCACATGTGCATATTTGGTTTTGGCTTCGCCTTTTCTTTCGGAAGCTTTCCGTGCCAATACCTGAAAAAACAGTTCATCCAAATCGTCGAAACTTTTGATATGTTCTGTAGTAAGAAAACGGTAAGCCTTATCGCCCGAATGATACTTAGCCAACTGCGCTTCGAGCAGTTTGAGAAACAAAATACGGTTTATCCAGGTTATGGAAAGATCGAGCGATACATTAAACAATTTATCATCCAACGTTGACCCCGGAGCAAAAACCCGATGGACTCTTTCTAGTTTATCCATCGCGTCAATCTTATTCATGGCGTTTTCTATCAACGAACCTGCATCCCTTGCGGTAGCTTTTTTACGGTCGATAATGCTTTTGCCTCCCTCTTTGGTTTCTTCGAGACCTATAATGTGCAATAATTCAGCGTAAAAGTCTTTGTTAAGGGTATTGCTGTCGTTGGCAAAAGGCAACTTTAATAAATGAGTAGGAGAAAAAACTTTGTATAGTTGTACCAACAAACGGTCGTCGGCTTTATCGGCATTACGTAATGGCTTTTGGAAATCGGCTAAATTGAAACATGTACAATTGATATCCTGTTTTACTTTTTGTATGGCAGGTGCTGCAATTTCTTTGTAAAAGAAATCGGTATTTTTGCTGCTTAGCTTTCCCGCCTCAAACTCCACAAAATTACTGACCAGTTCTTTGTTTTCGTAAAACAGTTTTTCGAAAGTCTGAGCATCGAAGATATACCATTCGTAAATATTGGTAACTACCAGATAACGCAGTTTGAAGTTTTTCTGTGTTTTGCGTTCGCGCAGGTAATAAAGCACCAACTCCTGAAACGATTTGACATTGATATTGTCTTTGCTAATCATTTCCGCCTTATTGCTAGGCTTCTTGGCTTCAATCAACACAGCAACGGGTGAATTTGGCTCTTTACCATTATGAATCACCAAATCCGACTTTCCCTTGGTATTGATATAATGGTTGTTCTTATAATAAACCGCATTCAGAAACTCAATCACCTGATTTTTGTGATGTTCTTCCGACTCCTTTTCGTTAATCCTGTACAGCAACTGTATAAGTTCCTGCTTAAATAGCTCTATTTCTTCACGACTTGGTTTTAACTTCAGGAATGCCGGATTCAGCGATTTACGAATGGAAGTGGTGAGGAGTTGCATAGGGGATTATTAAAGGTATTTTGTGTTAAACATCTGCAGTGACTTTATTTGCTTTTTTTGACCAACCATCTTATTCTTTTATTCTAAAAAGCTTGTCATTTTGAGACAACTTAACAACAAAATATTCTTCCTTATTTATTTCCGCTGGAAGTTTGTCTTTAAGTATTGAGGCAATAAATTGAATATTGTTTTTATTTACAAATTCTGAAATTTTCACAAGTTGGTTGTCATGCATTAATTCTTTCTTGTCGTTTAAAAGAAAATGTAAACATGGAATATTTTCTTCGTCAGCAAAAAGCGTATAGGCAAGGTCGAAACAAGATATTTCACCTTGCTTTTTACCCGAACTCATATTTGCATTAAATGCACTGAATTTGTATAATCTTTGTCGTTTTGAGTTTGTTGTAATGTCGTATTTTACGGCATATTGTTCTCCATATAATTCGTTCGATATAGAAGCAAAGTGAATGTTGAATTTGTATAGTTGTGTTTTTACAATTTGCTCAAAACTATCACTAAAAAGTTCGTTGTCAATCTCGGTCAATTGCGTGTTGAATGCTTTCAGATTTGACTCCACCTCATTTAGTTGTTGGATAATATTTTCATATTCACCTTTCTTTCTGTATTTTTCAGTTAATTCGGCAATAATCTTTTCGAGTTCTTCGAACGAATCGCTTTTGGATATTTCAAATGTCAATTTCTTTTCATTCTCTAATAGTCGCTTAAGAGTATTGTTTTGATCATCAATTGATTTTTCAATTGCAGGTAATTCTTTAGTAATAAACTTCACTTTCTCACCTATCATTGTGTTGTGAAACGAAACAAGGTCAGAGAATGACTTTTGTATTGATGTTATTTTAGATGTAGCTTGTTCGTAAATAATTTCCAGCTGCCGTAAATCAATACTAGCCTTACTCAATTTAAGTTCTTCTTCGGCCTCTTTAATAAGGTTCTTACGAATATTAAGTTTCCCAATCGCTGAACTTATTTTATTGATTTCATATTTAACAAGGTTTAGACTATCCAAATCCTTTTCGAAATTTTCATTCAGATTGAAACTGCTCTTTTTCCTGTTTAATTCTTCAATATCATTATTTATTAGCAATAAGGCAGTTTCATAAGCTGTTTTTGTCTGATTTTTTTCAAGCCTGTTTTTGTACGTCTCCTCTTGCTTTATTTTTGTTAGTATTTCTTGTTTACTATTCCCTTTTGTGAACTCACAACCAAAAAGGAAAAGATAAAGGGTCTCGTATTCTGCATCCGAAGTATATGTATCAAGAGTCTTAAGTGTATGATTAATGCTTTCGTCTTTGTAACGGATATTATGCGAAATTATCTGTCTGAATGTTGGTTTGCTTGCAAGATGTTCGGGAAAGAGAATGCTATTTAATTTTGTTTCAAATTCATCTTCCGTTAATGGCTCTCCGTTGATTTTTCTTACGATATCTTTTCTGGAGAGAAAATTTCTTTCGATTACAACATCATCCGTTCCTAAGTCTAAATCGACAGTTAGTATAAGAGTAATCAGAACCTTATTTTCAATTAAAAAATCCTTAACAAGTTTATATTCTTGTTTTTTTGTTTCGTGGTCAACGTAAATGTGTTTTGGACTTGCTCCCAAACAAAAATCAACCAATTTTAAAACTGTTGTTTTGCCTACACTATTGCCTGTAATCTGGTGCTCGCTCTCATCAACAATTAGGTTAAGTCCTTTGTGAAAATCTATCTCACGAATAACCTTTGCTCCACTTGATATAGTTAATGATTTTATGAACATAATTCGATTTTTCCTTTTGAGTTTACTTTTGCAATATCTATCAAATACAACCAATCCAGACACAGAATAAATACAGAGAATGACATTGATTTTCTTGATTTTACCTCCTGATACAAATCAAAAATTTCTAAACATCTCTCTTTATTCAAGGCTTCAATAACAAAAGCACCATTGTAGTAGATGCTATTTTCGGGGTGAATATTGTCAGGTAGTAGCATAGTTGTAATTTTCAGGATTTTCAAATATTTTACATCTTATAAAAGCATCAACCACAAGAATATTAATGCAAAGCTCTAGTTCATCGATTGGAATTGATGTGTAATTTGAACTATTCAATACTTTTTCTTGCACATTGGATATTACCTTAAAGAAGAGCTGATCATCAGATAAAATCCCTTTATTTTTCGCATATTCCTGTCGTATGGTAGAAAGAACAAAGCCACTTTTATTACTACCCTGTGAGTCAAACTCTGTATAAATTTTATCTACTCTCCCATAATGAACTGAATAGTCGTCAATAATTATTTTTGCAGCATTTAAATTATTATGTGATATTTTCCTGTCAATCTCAAAGCTATTTATTTCTGACACGGGTTCATTCTTATTCCAATCTTCTTTTGAAAGAATATTTATAACAGTTGCTAAATTTGATTCCAACTTCATTGGGTCAATTTCCATTACCAACTCCTTTTTTACAAAATTGTAAATCCGTTCCTGGTCGGTTATATGTAAGCCTCTGATTTTAGAGAGAATAGAGTTTTTATCAATAATGTCGGTTGACGGATTGAAAGCAATTCCATGAGGATTTATGTAACTTTGTTTTCTTAATTCATCAGCATCTCTTGCTATTGAAACAAACTTGAAAGTGTATCCTTTATAGGTTTTGATTGAGTCTTTAGAAAGTGAAGATTCGATTTTTTGTTTACTTGCCGTAGATGAAACTTGTAAAATAAACTTATTTGTATGGTCTATCAAGTCAATTGCCTCTATATTCTGTTTAAAGTCATTTTCATTCAAAACAGTCCAGCCATAAACTTCGTTCAATAAGAATTGATAAAAGTTCTCAGAATGCCCATGAAAATCCAGAATATTCAATCTGCCTCTTGAAATTATCCGAAGTGCAAGGAGGTTTAACCGTTCTTCAATGGCATTAAAGTAATTTGGTCTATTCATTTTTAGATAGATATGGTTTGACTTAAAAGTTGGTCTTAAGATTTACTATTTTGCAAAAGTAAGATATTATTCTTAAATAAATAATAATGGGGTAATTTTTATTTGTCAAATAACAATCAACTCAAAAAAGTTTCGACTTTATGGCTGATATTCCGATTTATTCAGAATTAACTGATAATCCTTCGTTTTCATTAATTGTTGGAGTGTAACTTCGGGATTTTTATCCATGTAACTCTGAACAATTTGCCAACCTATCCAAGTGCCCAATCTGCCTGGCGATTCCTGCGAAACGGTGGCAGTAAAGGGTGCATCGTTTAAGTATTTATTAATCAATAATTGGTCGGACGAATAAATATCTTTCTGACCCACAATGGTATTCCATATTTTATCTTCGTACTTGCGGCACCATTCCCACTGAAAGCGCGTGTAGCCCATAATGTCGTTTGGCGCAGTTTCGGGCATTAAAACTGATAGTACATACATTACTTTTCCACGATAGAGCATGTTTTCTAAAAGGCGTTCCTGATTTCCATCGAACTGAAAATGTCGGAACAACAATGCCGAAATTAAATCGGGGGCTATGCTTGCCGGACGCATGTTGTAAACCATATATTGATAGCTTATTTCGGCGTATTTGGGATAGTTGCTGCCGAGATATAAATCGAGTCCAATACCAACAAAATCCTCTTCGAGAATGATAGAACGGTTAAAGCCTGATACGAAAAAATAAACCGGAGGCGTTTTAATTTCGGGGAAAAAATGATTTAGATATTGATAAGCATTGGCAATATTCGATTGGAGTGAATCTGTTTTTGCAAATACTTTTTGAACATCCGCATTTACTTTTTCGAACTCTTTATTCGCACGAAATGCTTTTATTAATCGTGTCACTTCAACGGTATCGTTTGGATTTGTACCAATTATTTGCTCTGCAAAATAGGGCATAAACTCGGGATAATCATTGTAAAAGCGTTTTACTTCGGCAGTTAAATTCAATGTATCAGTATTCAGCAGCAACGAATCGAAACGTACTAACTGAAGTGCTTTTACAGGCTCACTATTCGTAATTTCAAATCGCTTGTTGTTTGTACACGAACTTACAAGAAGAATGAATAAAAATATTATAATTGAAATTTTGAATTTTGACATAAAAATAATAATTTTTTAAGCGGAAATCCACGTTCCATTTCATGAAGGTAATAAAGTGATATTGGATAAAAAAGCGCAATACTTCTAATTGTCATATCAGATTTATTGCGCTCTTATAGTCGTAATACTTAATTCGTAATTCTTGGCTACACCAATCGGCAAAGCCTATAACGTAATTCTCTTACTTCTTCGTATTAATTTTTTTCTGTTGTTCGCGTTGCATTTTTTCTAAACGCTCCATAAAGCCACCACTTTTCTTAGGTGCTGCACTTTTGGCAATTCTTTTGGCATGAAGTTGAGCTAAAAGTTTTTTCTCGTCGACTGTGGCACGAATTGCATAGGTTTGAACAATAGAAATTAATGTTGATATAAAATAGTAATAGCTCAAACCAGAAGCATAGCCATTGAACATAAACATAAACACCACCGGCATGAGGTACATCATCCATTTCATCATAGCACCACCCATTTGATCGTTTGTAGGTGTGTTTGCCATGTTGAGTTTGGTGTATACAATTGTTGTAACGGTCATCAATAAAGTAAATAAACTTATGTGATTGCCAAAATAAGGAGTAATAAGCGGAATGTAGGTGCTCCAGCTCCAAATAGCGTCGTACGACGAAAGATCGTCAGCCCACAAAAAACTTTCCTGACGAAGCTCAATAGCTGCGGGGAAAAAGCTAAACATGGCAAACAGTATTGGCATTTGAAGCAGTGTAGGAATACAACCACTCATGGGGCTTACCCCTACTTTGCCATAAAGGTCCATAGTGGCTTTCTGGCGTTCGGCCATTTTGTCGGCCGGAATGCGTGCATTTATTTCATCAATTTCGGGCTTCAACACTTTCATTTTGGCACTCGAAATATACGATTTGTAAGTGAGCGGGAAAAGTACGAGTTTGATAGCCAAAGTCATCAACAGTATTATTAACCCAAAATTGGAAATAAATTTGTTGAAAAAGTTAAACATGGGGATAATTGCAAATCGGTTTACCCAACCAAAAATGCCCCAGCCAAGGGGTATAATGCTGCGCACCAACAATTTATTATCGCCTTCGAGGTCTTTATCGTATCCCGAAAGAATTTTGTATTGGTTTGGTCCAAAAAACAATTTAAAATCCGAACTTGTTTTTCCGGTTGGGTCGAAAGCAATAACCATATCCGATGTATAAGATTTTAAATAATCACTATCTTCGGCCTCTTTGGTACTTTTTAAATTTGTAGCCGTAAAAGCATCATTCGCAATAAATATGGAGCTAAAAAACTGTCCCGAAAATGAAATCCATTTTACTTTGTTTGGTAATTTTTTCTCATCGTCGCTGGTCTGACTAAGCGTTTCCACATCGTCGGCAACAAATTTGTAATGAATTTGCGAATAGCGATCTTCGAAGGTATGTCCCTTTTCTTGTTGACGAATTTTTGCAGCCCATTGCATTTCCAACGAATTGGTACCCGATGGCATCACCGTATTCATGGCATTGGCTTTTAAACTAAAGCTCAACATATAATCGTTTGCCGGAAGCACATATATATAATCGAGATAAGCACCGGTAGACGTTTTCAGACGCATGGTAAGGGTCTGATTTCCTGCGCTATCTTTTGTGATTACCCCATTTTGTTCGAAAAACAAATTAGCCGTATTTACTACTCTATTGTTATTTGTTACAATCGAAAAGCCCAAATTACTTTCGGCTTCGTTGAACAAAAATAAAGGCAGCGAATCGTGCGTTTGGAATTTTTTGAGCTGAGCCGAAACAATACGACCGCCTTTTGTGGCAACATTAAGTTTCACTAACTCATTTTCGAGAATTATCGTTTTTGCTTCGCCTCGAGCAGAAACATCAAAAGCTCCAAAAGCATCGGCAAGCGCCGAGGTGTCGGAAGTGGCCGATTGGATTGTACTATCAGCAGGCTGAACAATCTGTTGTTTTTTAAGTTGTTCTTGCTGAGCAATTTGTTCTTGCTGCACCAAAGCTATCGAATCATTGTAACGTTGCTGTTGTGCTACTTCTTCATCGCTGGGACGTGTAAGAACCGAAAAACCAACGAGTATCAATGCTATAAGTACGAATCCGAGAATTGTGTTTTTATCCATATTTTAATGTGATGATGTGATAATGTGTTGATGTGATAATTATTGCCCCAAGCCCCTAAAGGGGATGTTAATTAGTGCCGAATGGTATCTTTTCTTTAAGCCCCTTTAGGGGTTTGGGGCAATTTAACTTCTAATTTCTATCTACTTTTCTATCGCTACTTTTATAAAATTAATAAAGAGTGGATGTGGCGTAACAACCGTACTGCTATATTCGGGGTGAAACTGAACTCCCATATACCATTTGTGCGAATTGAGCTCAATTATTTCGACCAAATCCGATTCGGTATTCATTCCACTGCAAATCATTCCAGCGGCTTCAAATTGTTCAATAAACGCATTGTTAAATTCGTAACGGTGGCGATGTCGTTCGCTTATATTTTCTTTGCCATAAACTTTATACACTTTTGAGCCACGTTTGAGTTTACATTTATAAGCTCCCAAACGCATACTACCACCAAGGTCGAGGATATTTTTTTGTTCCTCCATAATATCTACAATATTATATGGTGTATTTGGGTCAATTTCGGTACTATTGGCATCTTTTAGTCCCAACACATTGCGAGCAAATTCGATGGACATGGTTTGCATACCCATGCAAATACCCAGACAAGGTAAATTGTTTTCGCGTGCGTATTTCAAAGCCGAAAATTTACCTTCCATACCACGTTGACCAAACCCGGGCGCCACAATAATGCCATCCAATTTGGCTAATTTCTTTTCCACATTTTCGTCCGATATTTTATCCGAAAGTATCAATTCGAGTTTCAATTTACGGCAATTGTAAGCACTTGCATGTATCAGCGACTCAATAATAGATTTGTAAGCATCGGGCAATTGCACGTATTTACCAACAATTCCGATACGAACTTCTTCTTTAGCACTTTCGAGTTTTTCGACAAAAGCAGTCCATTTCGTCATGTCGGCTTCGGGTGTTTTAGCCAAATCGAAGCCCATTTTTGTCAACACCACTTCGTCTAACTTTTCTTCCTGCATGTTCATTGGCACACGGTAAATGGAAGGAACGTCGATGGATTGCATCACAGCCGTAGGTTCAACATTACAAAAAAGAGCCACTTTTTTGCGCATTTCAATCGGGATATTGTGTTCCGTGCGCAATACCAAAATATCAGCTTGTACCCCTTGCTCTTGCAAAGCTTTCACCGAATGCTGTGTTGGTTTTGTTTTAAGTTCTTTAGCCGCAGCCAAATAAGGCACATAAGTAAGGTGTATTATTAAGCAATGCTTGCCTAATTCCCATTTAAGCTGACGCACGCTTTCGATGTAAGGCAGCGATTCAATATCGCCTACTGTGCCACCAATTTCGGTAATTACAAAGTCGAATTCGCCTTTGCTACCAAGTAATTTGATGTTGCGTTTAATTTCGTCGGTAATGTGTGGAATGATTTGGACTGTTTTTCCCAAAAAGTCGCCGCGACGCTCTTTGTTAATCACATTTTGGTATATTCTACCGGTGGTAACATTATTAGCTTTGTGCGTTTCGACACCCAAAAAGCGTTCGTAATGCCCCAAATCGAGGTCAGCTTCGTGCCCATCTACCGTAACGTAACATTCGCCATGTTCGTAAGGGTTGAGCGTTCCCGGGTCTACATTTATGTAGGGATCTAATTTCTGGTTGGTTACTTTAAAGCCGCGAGCTTGCAACAATTTACCGAGCGATGCCGCAATAATGCCTTTGCCAAGCGAGGAGGTAACACCACCTGTAACGAAAATGTACTTAGTATCTTTCACCTTAAATTTATTACTTAAAATTGCCAATTAATTTTGCTGAATTTTAAGTTTGCAAATTTCGTAAAAAAAACTGAATAACGAAAATCGTTGAATTAAATAAACATTAAAAAGCAATTTGAAAAAAGTATTTGTCAGTCGAATAATTATTCGTATCTTTGCAGCCGCTTTAAGAAAATCAAAATATAAATTTTAAAAAGTTAGTAAACAGTATGTTAAATCATTATGAAACCGTTTTCATTTTAACTCCCGTTTTGTCTGATGTACAGATGAAGGAAGCGGTAGAAAAGTTCAAGGCACTTTTGATAGAAAGTGGCTCGACTATTACCAATGAAGAGAACTGGGGCCTACGCAAATTGGCTTACCCAATTCAAAAGAAATCAACAGGATTTTATTCGTTACTTCAGTTCGATGGCGATCCTACCGTAATTGCAAAGTTAGAAACTCAATTTCGTCGCGACGAACGTGTGCTTCGCTTCCTTACTTTCCGTTTGGATAAGTATGCTTTCGAATATGCAGAGAAAAGAAAAGGTGTTAAATCAAAAGAAGTAAAGGAGAACTAAAAAATGGCAGCAAATAACGGAGATATCAGATACTTAACTCCTCCAACGGTGGATGTTAAAAAGAAAAAATACTGTCGTTTCAAAAAAAGCGGCATTCGATACATCGACTACAAAGATCCTGAATTTTTGAAAAAATTCTTGAACGAACAAGGAAAAATTCTTCCTCGTCGACTTACAGGCACTTCGTTGAAATTTCAACGTAAAGTAGCTCAAGCAGTTAAAAGAGCACGTCATATTGCGTTGCTTCCTTATGTAACCGATATGATGAAATAATAAAGTAGGAGGAAAAAGTATGGAAATTATATTAAAAGAAGATGTAATCAATTTAGGTTACAAAGGCGATATTTTGAAAGTAAAAGCTGGTTATGGACGTAACTTTTTGATACCAACAAAAAAAGCTATTTTGGCTACCGAATCGGCACGTAAAATGTTGGCTGAGGATTTAAAACAACGCGCACACAAATTGGAACGCCTCAAAAATGAAGCTTCCGAATTGGCCGAGAAAGTAAAAGATATTACACTCAGAGTTGGTGCTAAAACCAGCACAACGGGTAAAATCTTTGGTGCTGTTGGTCCTATCCAAATAGCTGAAGCTTTCGAAAAAGCAGGTTTTACAGTAGACCGTCGTGTTATTGCACTCAAAGAGCCAGTTAAAGAAATTGGATCATACAAAGCTACTCTCAAACTTCACAAAGAAGTATCGGTTGAAGTTGCTTTCGATGTTGTAGCCGAATAAGTTACACAAATTATATTTAAAAAGCCGTTATAACTCTCAGGTTATAACGGCTTTTCTATTTTTATAGTTTTTTTTGTTAATACTCAGCATTTCGAGTTACATAACTGGTACAAAGCAAAAGAATTGCCATGACAGCTAAAATATGAACTGCAATGCTATTGGTGAAAAATGCAAATACGAACATCCATATTAAAGCAAAAATTATTGCTACAAGGAAAAATATTTTGGAAACCATGATATTTAGTTGTTAATGGTAAATGGAAAATTATAAATTTTGAATTCGTAATTCATAATTCTCCCAATAGTTATCG
>CAMDNO010000140.1 GCA_945902955.1 Porphyromonas cangingivalis | reverse complement strand
TTTTATGGTATTTATTTACTTTTTCAACATCAATTCTTCTTCGAAATAAGCGATTGTTTTTATCAACCCTTCTTCCAATTGAATTTTTGGATACCAACCGTTTAATAATTTGTCGGCACGGCTTATGTCGGGTTGGCGTTGTTTTGGATCGTCGGCAGGGAGTGCTTCGTACACCAATTTCGATTTCGAACCCGTGAGGTCAATTACTTTGGTGGCTAATTCGAGCATGGTAAATTCGTTGGGGTTGCCCACATTTACTGGTCCCGTTACCGAGTCGGGAGTTCCCATCAAGCGAACCATACCTTCGAGCAGGTCGTCTACATACTGAAAACTACGCGTTTGCATGCCGTCGCCAAAAATAGTAATATCCTGACCTCGCAAAGCTTGTACTATAAAATTCGAAACCACACGACCGTCATCAGGATTCATGCGTGGACCGTAGGTATTGAAAATGCGGATAATTTTTATTTTTACATCATTTTGGCGATGATAATCCATAAAAAGCGTTTCAGCACAGCGTTTACCTTCGTCGTAGCACGAGCGAATGCCAATTGTATTTACATTTCCCCAATACTCTTCGGGCTGTGGATGTACGTGTGGATCACCATAAACTTCGCTTGTGGAAGCTTGCAGGATTTTTGCTTTAACACGCTTTGCCAATCCGAGCATATTAATGGCACCCATAACCGATGTTTTTACAGTTTTTATCGGATTATACTGATAATGAACGGGCGAAGCGGGACAGGCCAAGTTGTAAATTTCGTCTACTTCAGCCATATAAGGCGAAGTTACGTCGTGGCGAACAAATTCAAAATAGGGATTTTTGAGGTTGTGCTCGATGTTTTTACGGCGTCCGGTAAAAAAATTATCCAGACAAATTACCTCATGACCTTGCGCTAAAAGCTTGTCACCCAAGTGCGAACCTAAAAAGCCTGCACCTCCTGTTATTAAAATTCTACTCATAATATTATTTACTATTTATTCATTTACTATTTACTATTTTGAAAATAAGAAATTGGTTAATTGGTTCATTTGTTAATTAGTTTATCTGTTAATCAACACATCAACACATCAACACATCAACACATCAACACATCAACTATCCTCTTTTCGCCCGTTCCCAGTTTACACTTTGCGATTTTTTTATGTAGCGACCAAAGCCCATAAATACAGCATAATTCATAATGTAAAAATAATACGGAACGAAAAATATTTTCACTTTCAATTTTTTATCTTCTAAAACGTAGCCTATATAAGCTGAGATATAAAATAAAATTTGCAAGCCCAGCACAATTAAAAAGAATTGAGAAAATGGTGCTAATGCGATATTTACCAATAATAAAAGTATCAGTGCAAGCGGCGTAATTGTCCAGCGAAGCACGCGGTGCGAAATATACTGAAACGATAACAACCCGAATTTGAAAATATTAAGCAATGGATATAACCTAACTACCGACTGAATACCACCTGCCGCAATACGAATTTTACGTTTTAATTCTTCTTTTACATTGGCCGAAGCTGTTTCGATGGCATAAGCTTCGGGGTCGTAATCAATTTTGTATCCCTGCATGGCAACTCGCAGCGAAATTATAAAATCGTCTAACAAGGTGTCGGGTTCTACTTCGTTAAATAGCTCGGTGCGAATAGCAAACAACTCGCCTGCTGCACCAACAGCCGAGTAAAGTTCGGCATCCCAGCGCTTTAAAGTCGATTCGTATTTCCAATAAAGCCCTTCGCCAGCAGCAGAGGCGGCTTCGCTTTCGGCATTGAAAATTCGTTTTTCGCCTGAAACACAACCTGTTTTTGCATTGTGAAACATTTCTGCAATCTTCCGAATCGATTCTTTTCCTAACAATGTATTTGCATCCGAAAAAATAACGATAGGCGTTTTTACAAACTTCACAGCACGATTCATAGCCGCTATTTTACCAGCTCGCTCGGGTTTGTGAAGCACCACTACATCTTTATAATTTGCTAATAGTTCGGGCGTTTTGTCGTTGGAACCATCTGTACACCACATTTGGTGCAACTTCTGTTGTGGATAATTGAGCGAACGTGTGTTTTCAATTTTTTTTGCAACAAAATCTTCTTCGTTGTAAGCGGCAATAAGCAGCGTTACTTCGGGTAATTCTTCGTCTGTCAAAATTACAACTTTTTTCTTTTTAAACAATCTTTTTATACGCAAAAGAATGAAAAGAACAATGCCATACCCCAAGTAGGTGTAGAAAACGATACCAAGTAATACCCAAAATGTTATTTCTAATGTCTTCATATTTAGTTGATTTGTGAATTAGTTTATCTGTGATTGGTTCTTCTGTGATTGGTTCATCTGTGAATTAGTTTATCTGTGAATTAGTTTATCTGTGATTTGTTCATCTGTGATTTGTTCATCTGTGATTGGTTCATCTGTGAATTAGTTTATCTGTGATTGGTTCATCTGTGATTGGTTCATAATTGTTTGAAATTAACCAATTAACTGATTAACTGATGAACCAATTAACCAATTAACTGATGAACCAATTAACCAATTAACTGATGAACCAATGAACCAATTAACCAACATGTTCCGTAGTAATTTCGGCAGCTTTTTTGCGTGGCGAAGAGGCTATTTTGATATTTTCGGGTGGATAACCACACGAAATGACTAGCAAAACAACTTCATTTTTGGGCACATTAAGTAGCTGTCGAATTTTTTCATCTCGTTCGTTATCCACACTCCAATTGAGTGAACAGGCTGCTATCCGATTGAAATGTAGTGCGTTAAGTAATGTCATAGCAAACATTCCACCATTAAGATGATTTTCGTTTCGCTCGTGAATATCTTTAGTTACCGAAATAACCGAGGTGAGTACTATCAGTGTTTCTGCCAAATGTCCAAAACCTCGATTTCCATTTTGAATGGCTAAAATTGCTTCTTTTTTCTGTGGCGATTTCACAATATGTACACGAGTTGGCTGTCGGTTGCAAAACGAAGGCGACTTTTGAGCCAAATCGATACAATTGTACAACACACTCAAGGGAATTTCTTTGTCGGTATAACTTCTAACTGAATAGCGCGACATGCAGAATTCATCGAAAGGAGCGTTGACTGATTTAAAGTATTCTTTATCAGTTGCTTCAATTTGGTTGGTGCCGTGAACATCGTCAAAACGATTCACAATTTTAGCCAAACTATCGGCCACTTCATTATCCAATTTAAAACCAATTTCGTTGTGAAATGCAGCATATTCTTTGAGAACTGTTACCGATTGCGAAAATTCCAATTCGTCGAACGGAAGTTTCATACTTTCGTATCGTAATACAACGCGGCACAAGTCGAGAACTACTAATCTTCCAAAGCCCGGACGTGGTACAGGCATGGTAAGTCCTTTTTCTACAATATGATATTGAAGTGTTAAATCACGCTTCACTTTTTCGGCCGACGAATTATTGTACACTTTGTCGTATATACGCCTACGAATGTCGAAATTTACGGCTTTTTTTGCAGTATACAAATAATACCAGTAATTTAATCGCCTAGGCATAAGGCTTTTAATTTTGTTTTTTAGGGTACTCATCATAATAGTTTCATTTAAAAATGTTCATATTATTTTTTCTCAATTTTAAATCTTCCATGCTCTAAAAAATTAGTTACATACTTGATAACCTTTTTATTAAACAACAAACCCACATGCCACGATTTCACAAAAACCACCTCTTTTTCTATTCCCATTTTCGTGTTTTCGGGTATTAGCACTCCATCGTTATCCGAATTTATAAACACATTAAAACCTCGTTTGCCACCAAAACTTCCAGCAATTAAACCCACTTCACAGGTCGGAATCGGATATTTTGCAGCTCCGGTTATCTTGTTCGTAGTCAGGTTATTAATGTTTGGTCCAACAATGTATTTTACAAATTTAAATTGCGAAAAATAATCTGCTACGGGCGAACCATTGTTTGGTGGGGCTATCATTACAATGCGATGAACAATAGGGAAACCAACTATCGAATCTAATTTTTCGTACATCGATCGAACCACCAATGCGCCCATTGAGTGTGTTACAAACGAAATGCTATCCGGTTTGTCTTTCTGTATGGTTTGAATTAAATTTTTACTAACTGAATCAACGTCATCAATCAAACTTTTATAAATATAAATCTCAGTTGTATATCCTTCTTTTTGAATAGATTTATGTATTTTTTCCATTTCTATTCCTAAACCACCATATCCATGAATCAAATATATTTTATGTGTGGCAAAGGTTGATTGGCCAACAAATAGTATGATTAGTAAAAGAAAAATATTTCTCATTTTCAGCGTTTTAGTTTCGATTTTAATTTTAAAATAGGTTTCTTTATTAATTCTTTTTCGTATTTATTTAATGCTAAAAACCAAATAGAAATGCCGAAAATGCAAATAAAAAGTGTGGCAAAGAGAATGAAATTTAGAACAAAATGCAAATCGAAAAAGTGCATAAACAGATAGCCTACAATGCCAGGAATAATCATCGCGGGAAGTAATTGCAAAATTTGATTGCTAAAATATACAATGTCTAAACCTACTTTTTTGTGATAATACCAATTCATTATCAGTATGTTACCAATAGTTAATGCAATGGCAGTACCGAGTGCTGCACCCATACCTCCATAGAGTTTTGTTAAGGGTATGGATATAAATATATTACCAACGGCAATAAAAAGATATACCCAAGAGCGAAATTTGTGTTGGTTTTTGGCACGTTGAATTTCAATTCCGAGATTTTGAATTAGTGGTATTGTAACCGGAATAATCAGTAGAAGAGCCATGTAATACGAGCGACTGTAATTTGGTCCTGCCCACAAAGTAATAAACGGCATTCCGAAAAATACCAACAGACCGATAACCAATGCTAATACTATAAATTGCAATCTACCCAATCGTCCAAAAAGCTCTGTAAGTTCCCAATTGCTACATTTTCGCGCCACCATTTCGTTTACCCGTGGAATATAAACATTGGAAATAGCGGTTGAAAATGTAAGAAAATAGGTATTTAGCTGTGCGGCAATGCTATATACTGCAACTTCTATTGTTCCTCGGTACCAACCAATTATAAATCTATCTACATTCCAATTAATCTGATTGACCACTAAATTCATAAATATAAACGACGAAAAAATAAATAATTCTTTGAGTTGTTTGGTGTCGAATTTGCTGAAAATGAATTGAATAGCTGCTTTTTTATAGCAGAACCAAATATTTATCAATTCGATTATCAAACCCAATGCTGTTACAATTACTGCCATACCTACCGAACCATAACCCATTACTAATACCGGAATTATGACCAAAGGATTGGCTATTGTTTTGATTATCAACAATAATTTTTGAAAAATAAATTTTTCTTTGGCACTAATATACGAATTGAAAACAATAGTTGGAAAAGTAATGGCAATATTCGCAACCATAATTGCCATCAGATTTTTAGCTTTTGCCAATTCCACTACGGTAAGTTCGTTGCCAAAAACACTATCCGAATTAACCACTAATACCAACCCGGCAGCCACAGCCACTGCGCCTAATGCCGAAAATATAATCAGAAACATGCCATTCAGTCGGGCAAGTCCATCGCTATCGTTTGCTGCTTTGTAAACTGAAAAATATTTGATATAGGCACTGCCAAAACCAAAATTAAACAAGCCCAAATATGCCACTACCGATGCCACCAAGCTGTACAATCCATACTCGCTTTGCCCCAAAAGCCGTAGCATTATTGGGGTGTAAAGTATAGATATAAAGCTGCTAAGACCTATAAGTATATAGGAGAGGAGAGCACCTGTTTTTAATTGGTTTATTGGCATCTGTTAATTTGTTGATTAGTTCATTCGTGATGATTGTGTCTCTTTTCGGTTGTCTGTTGTCTTTTGTCAATTGACTTTTAACGCCTTTTCCAAATAATCGAATACTTTCTTTCTTTCCATTTCCATGATTTTTGGAACATGATTAAAATCTATTTGAAAATATTGGTTATTTTTATCGAGCAAATGTTGTTTTCGGTTTTCAAAATGAAATTTTCCGAGCAAAGTATCTATGCGTGAGCTCATTGGTGCACTTTTACCTTCGCGATCGAATACGGCAAAGGGCCGTTTAAAATGCATCGAAAAAATGATACAATGAAACGAATCGGTGCAAACTAATTCTGCCGAATGGATATAATCTAAAAATTCGGCTGGGTCAGCTGCATATCTATCAGTATCATGCAAACTATTCATCATCAGTAACTCTAACTGATTTTCGGTAGCCATTTTGCGAAGTAAATTCAATCGATTGTTAGAAATTTCGCCTATAAAATAGGTTAGCAAATATTTTTTTTTCGGTTTGTTTTTCGCTGGTGTAGCTATTTTTAGCCATGCATCGCTCGTGAGCGCCAAAGTAGGATCGACCAAAACTTCTGCTTTTTTTCCACAAACAGATTGAATAATTTCAGCGCCTTTTTCTTCGCGCACCGAAAGGGCTGCCATCTCGCTCAGATATTGTTTATAAACGGGTTTGTATTGTTCCGGAATAACGGATACTCCAATGCTGGGAGCTAATGCTATACGTTTATCTTTCGAAACGTACGATAAAAAATCGAGTGGCGAACCGTAACGAATGTTAGGATTCCAAATTTGATCGCTTCCTACCACACAATAATCATAACGTTCATTCAAATTGGTTGGGACGTTATTTAAAGTCAATACAAAATCACTCTCTTTAATGTATTTATCCGAAAATGCCTTGAATGAAGTTGCTTTCGAACGCTGACAAGATTGGTAGATGGGTTGTTTTTTGCGATCCACTATTTTTTTCCAACCTTTTTGAAATAATGTAATGGGCGAAAGTTTAAGCGCATTTTTAATTCGTTGTAAGGTAAATTTTAAACCTCTTTCAATTGGTTTGGTAGGGTAGTTGATAATGCTTTCAACCTCAAAACCAAGCGATTTCAAAATTTCCTGTGCCGCGTAGTTTTGTAGGCGGTTGCCGTAGTTTACGTAGTCGGTAATGGTATGGATTGCTATGCGTTTCATATTTAATATTTTAGTGCAAAGAATAAAGAACCAAGAGCAAAGATTAAAGACTAAGATAGATTTGCTTATAAAGAGTCAAGTATTTTTCGGCCATTGCGTACCACGAGAATTTTTTTGCTTGCCTAATGCCTTTTTCGCAAAGTTCTTGTTTGTATTTGTCATCGGAAAGTATTTTTTGAATTGCAGCAACAATTTCGTCGGGCTTTGTGGGGTCAACAATTGCTGCTGCATCTCCGGCAATTTCAGGCATCGACGACGTGTTGGATGTAATCACGGGCACGCCACAAGCCATTCCTTCGAGTATCGGAATTCCAAAACTTTCGCGAAGCGAAGGATAAAGAAAAACCTGGCATTGATTAATGATAGAAGGCATTTCGGTATTTGGGACGTAACCAGTCATAACAATATCTTTTCGAATTTCGGGATGACCAATGTCGTTCAAAACCTGCATCAGAGCCGATTCCTCGTAATCTAACATCACCAATTTGAATTTCTTTTGACTTGTAGCATTGAAATCGGCAAAAGCTTTCAATACATTTGGAGTGTTTTTCTTTGGGTCGGTATTTCCCAAAAAGAACATGAAATTATCGGGTAATTTGTATTTTGCTTTGGCTAATTTTAGAACATCAGTATCTTCAATTTTTTTAAAATGTTCACCCACACCATTATACACAGCTACCAAATTATTGCCTAAGCCCATAAAATTGCGCATTCGGTTACATTCAAATTCAGAAACAGTGGTTATTATTTTGCTTTTTCGGGCTACAATAGGCACTACCAAACGGCGGTACAAATTGCCAAATTTTTGATAAAGCGTGCCTCCTTTTTTGAAAATACTTATACTTTCGAGGTAAATAATATCGTGTATAATGGTTATTAGTGGCACTTTACAAAAAATGGGAGCGGTGTTGCTGGTGCAATGCAGTACATCGCAACCATACTCGGCAGCTGCTCTTGGCAATGCTATTTGCTCCCAAGTAGGGTAGGGGCCGCCGCCAAGTTCTACAATTTTAAAATTGCGCGCTGCCGGAATGCAGGTATTATCTTCGTCGGGCTTAACAAAAATGATATATTCATTCTCTTTATCAATGAGTTGTAGATTCTTTATCAACTCCAATGCCACCATATCCATACCGTGTTTCTTCTTCCGGTAAAGCCTTTGTCCTTCTATGCCTATCCTCATTTTTGGTTAATTTGTTGATTTGTTGACTTGTTCATCAGTTGATTTGTTGACTTGTTCATCAGTTGATTTGTTGATTAGCTTAGTGGTTCATCTTTTTGGTTTGTATTATTTTTTTGTTTTTGAAGGTAAGTTATATACCCATTCAAAAGCTTCATACAAGTTTCAACCTTATTTCTAAATGATTTTAATTCATTTTCTGTAATGTAATTCTCATCGAAAGCACAAATTAAATGATCAAGAACTTCCGATAATGAACCTCTTGAATGTCTACAAAATTGTGTATTTTCTTGATAATGAAACCTTCCATGACCTTCAGCAATATTAGCAGTAACTGATCTGCTTGCTCGTATTATCTGATCTGTTAATTTGTACTTTTCTTCTATTGGAAATTTTTTCGATAAAACAGAAATTTCTTTTCTTAAATCACGTCCCTGTTTCCAAACTTCTAAATCTTCAAAATTACTAGCCATATATTTCTTTTTATAATTTCAATTAATACTTATTCTAATCACCCAATCACCCAATCACCCAATTACCCAATTAACCAATCACCCAATTACCCAATTAACTAATTAACCAATTAACCAATCCCTAAACCCCGTGTTGTGTATGAATAAATTTTTTGTTGGCACCTTTGAGTTTGAAAAGTGATAAAAACATCGAAAAAAATGCTTTTGGTAATGTAAGTAAAGCTTTGAATGTTTGATAATTATAAAAATTTGTTGGGATGGCTAAAATAAAAGCTACTACTACAGCGCCCCAAACTGACAGCCACGAAATATACGAAATGGCAGCTAAATTACTCTCGGGAAAAATAAAATGAAGTGCAGTGTAAGTGGCTGAAATAATGGTGGTTAGTCCTATCAAAAGTACACGTGGTGGCGAAACCATTTGATATACCTTGTCGAAAAAATCGATGTTACCTTTTAAAACGAGATGCTTTACACCAGAAAAAAAGAATCGACCGAAATAAATAAACTGTGCCGATAGCCAGCGTTTCCGTTGATTTTCGAAAACTTCTACTTTTTGTACTTTTTCGTCGAAAACTAAAGCATCTTTCAAATATTCAATGGTATATCCATCACGCAAGAGTGTCAATTCCAACTCTTTATCGAAGCCTCCTATGGCGTGAATTTCGGTCATGCGTTTTTTGAATTGCTGATAATCGAATGCCATCCCAGAGCCTATAAGTGCCGACGAAAGTCCTAATGCGCGATGTCCTTTTCTGAAAATGCTGTTGTTGAGCTCTTCGCTTACAGCATCAAGTATGGCAAATGCAGTATTAGTGTTTTTGGCCACTCGATGACCCTGAACTACTTGAAATCCAGCATCGAAAGCAATATTTATTTTACTAATAAAATCTGTTGCCATTATATTATCTGCATCGAGAATTAAGGCAATGTCGTAATCATTAGGCAATTGTGCCATCGCTTTGTTTAGCGCTTTCGATTTGGTACTTTTATCAAACGAAACTTCAATTACTTGTATTGGCAATTGTTTTAGCTTGGTTATGGTTTGGGGTTGAAACGAATCTGCAATAATTATAACATCGTATTTATCAGTAGGATACACTTGTTTTAAAGCTTCCTGAGCAACTTCTACTATTACTGCATCTTCTTTGTATCCCGGAATTAGAACTGCAACTTTTCGAATTTGTTTAGCAGCTACCAATTTTTTTTTGCCTGAAAATGAAGAGCCTATTGCAAAAATCAGCACATAAACGGCTGCTATTGTAAAATAAATATAGAGTACATATTCCAGAATATGCAAAATGAGTGTTAAGATGTGCATAATAATACCTGTTTTTGAGGAGATTGATAAAAGTAACAGGGAATAAATATATACTGAACTTTTTTTCAGTAATACCTAACAGGCTTTTTAAAACCTGTTAGGTATCAGTTGATTAGATTTAATTATTCGTTGATAGACATACGACCAATACTATGGTATGCAAATCCGTATTCTTCAATTTGTTCTAAATCGAATATATTACGTCCATCGAAAAGCACTTTTTCGTTCATCAAGCGCTCCATTACTTTGAAGTTAGGCAAGCGGAATTCGCTCCATTCTGTAACTACCGCCAAAGCATCAGCGCCGATAATGGCTTCGTACATGTCCTTGCAATATTTAATTTTGTCGCCCAATATACGTTGTGTTTCGTGCATAGCAATGGGGTCGTAAGCGGTAACAATTGCACCTTGAGCCAACAAACTTTCTATTAATACTAAAGAAGGAGCTTCACGCATATCGTCGGTTTCGGGTTTGAACGATAAACCCCACAAGGCTATTGTTTTACCTGCCAATTTACCTTCGAAATGTTTGTAAATTTTATTGTATAAAATTGTTTTCTGATGTTTGTTTACTTCTTCTACGGCTTGAAGCACCTTCAAATCGTAGCCATAAGATTTAGCTGTTTTTATTAATGCCTGTACATCTTTTGGAAAACACGAACCACCGTAGCCAACGCCTGGATAAAGGAATTTGTGTCCAATACGCGAGTCGGAACCAATACCTTTACGAACCATATTAATGTCGGCACCTACAATTTCGCAAAGATTAGCAATGTCATTGATAAAGCTAATTTTTGTGGCAAGCATCGAGTTGGCAGCATATTTCGTCATTTCCGAAGACGTAATATCCATGACAAAGATTGGGTGATTATTCAATACAAAAGGTTTATAAAGTCTTTTTAATACTTTTTCGGCAGCTTCCGATTCTACACCCACAACTATACGGTCGGGTTTCAAAAAATCATCTACGGCATTGCCTTCTTTAAGAAACTCCGGATTCGAAGCCACATCAAATGTAACATCAACACCTCGTTTGTCTAATTCTTCCTGAATGGCAGCTTTTACCTTTTTGGCTGTGCCAACAGGTACTGTACTCTTGGTAACAACTACAGTATAGTTGTTTAGATGTTGACCAATTTCACGTGCTACACCTAGCACATATTTCAAATCGGCGCTTCCATCTTCATCGGGTGGTGTACCTACAGCAATAAAAATAGCATCGCTTTCGTTTACCACTTCAGCTAATTTTGTTTTGAAAAACAATCGTTCTTTCAATACATTACGCTTTACAAGATCTTCTAAACCAGGCTCGTAGATGGGCATAATGCCATTGTTCAAACTATCGATTTTACTCTGATTTACATCGATGCAATTTACCATTGCACCAGTTTCGGCTAAACAAGCGCCTGATACAAGGCCTACATAACCAGTTCCTACAATTGAAACATTCATAAGATTATTTTTTTTATGGGGTTGATAGTGAAACAGAATTTCTTAAAATATTTATTATAAAAATTACTTCGGCAAATATAGAGCATATCTTCAAATAATTTTGTAATATATAAAAGAAAAATGCTATCGCAAATTAATTTTTTTTTGTAATATATTTTGCTACAAATATATAAAAAATTAGCTTACAATAGCATCTTAATGTTCATTTTCGAAGAAAAACTTAATTTTTCTTACATCTTACCTCTTACTTCTTGACTTTGTTACTGATATTGAATGTAAATTGGTTGTGGTTTTAACTTCATCAAATCTTCCGGTGTCAACATGGTATGAGGATCTTTTTTCAAATCATTTTTATAAAAAAGCTTGAATCCGGTAAATTGTACGGGTTCTTTGTGAATGTAAAGTTTGTAGGTGCTACGTTTCAAAATAGGTTCTCCCCAGCCATCCATGTGCATTACTATTTG
>CAMDNO010000139.1 GCA_945902955.1 Porphyromonas cangingivalis | reverse complement strand
ATAAACTCAATGGTTTTTGCACCCGAAGCAGTGCTCGTATTTGAAAGTGTCAATCCAGAAGCGCTTCCGACTCCATTTGGTCGCCCATCCATTTTCACATAACAAGCGCCATTAAAACGCATAATGGCACTAGTCGACGAAAGTTGTTTCTGAACATCGGCAGCGGGACGAATCAAGATATAGTTTTGTTCTGATGCATTGGCTTTTTTGGCAAAAACCATAGGATAAGTTTCCGATTCGGGTGCATAATCAGCTTGAATTTCTATTAATGTAGATGCGCTAATATTATCCGGAATACTATTGTAAGCAGCCTGAATGGTGGTGTAGGTTTGCGTTGCCCCCACTTTAATGGTTGTGGCAGGAGTTTCAATGTCTCCATTAATGATTTCACCATCCACATCGCAATAAATCACCCCTAAACCGCCACCAGTAATCATATACACACGGCCATAAATATTCGGATCTCCAATTAAGTGACCTATTCCACCAAAAAGATGCTCATTATCATTTACCTGAATCCATGTTGCACCCATATCATCAGACCGGAAAACCCCTTTAAATGAAGAAGTTTTCACTGTTCCGGATATAAAAATAGAAGCTGCCTGTCCACTGCCTGGTTTTGGAGCGCCAAAACCTATAGATTTGCAAGTGATTACATTTTGTATTTTAGTGAACTGTGGTACAGCATTACTAAATTTTGCATAATAAAGTCCACGTTCGTATAATGGTAACCACACTTCCCCTTCGTGAGTTGGAAATGTTCGTATATTTCCATAACTTCCAGCTCCTGAAGGAATTCCATAATTTGAAAGTCCAAAACTTTTAAAAGTCAGTCCTCCATCTTCACAGTAATAAAGACTGGTGCCGTTGGTGGCATAAAATTTCCCGTCGAAGACTTTATCAGATACCGGTTTGAGATTATTGGGGATACCTTGACACAAGTACCAGGTTGCTCTATCGCTAACATCGCAAACTCTCGTAGCTTTATTCAATGGTGCCCAAACGATAGAATTTCCAGCAGCCGACACCGCAATTTTTCCAGCATATACAGAATCAGCGACTGCATAATTACCCATTTTTGTCCAAGTTACAGCATTATCGGCCGAATACATTGCTCCGTTTGCCGGATTTGAGGTTGCTCTTACATCAATGTTTGGATTAAGCTCTGCTGCATCAAGACAGGGATTATTAGCACCACCGGCCGGTGTGAAACGAGTGCCGGGCATATCCACGTTTACATGTCTGAAACCCGAGTAATCACCAATTGAATGAATTAATTGAGCACCTGATTTTGGCGCAATAACATCGAAAACCACAGATTCATTGAGATTTTTAGACGAGAATTTAAAGGTAATTGTTTTTCCCAAATCGTAATCACCCAAATTATCACAACGATATACCCCATAGCCCGTATTGAAGAAAAAACGATTTGAATTAAAAGGATCAAGTCCGATATTTGACACCCAGTGTGGATTAACGCCTGCAGCATAACTGTAGCCCTGATAATCCATTACAACCAATGAACTTGAAGCCAAATCCACCCAGCTAATTCCACCGTCTTTCGTGCGCCAAATACGCTCGCCGTAACTGCCGGTTGCAGCCCATTTTACTCCGCTTGTATTTGTGATTAGTATGTGGTTCGGATTGCTCTGATCAATAGCAATGCCACAATAACCACTGTTGTGGATTGCCTGCGGAGTAATATCAGCAGCAGTTTTAGTTGCAAGATTAATTTTGTAAAAGCCGCCTAATGTACCGTAGCCTGCCGGAGATTCGAGATTGCTGAATGTTGAATACAAAGAACCGTTAGGAGATAATTCTCCGCGCTGAGGCGCACTGGTAGTTGGTAAACCTGTAATTGGCTGCCAAGTAGCTCCTGCATCATTGGAAATATACATATTATTGTTCCCTATTCTGGTAAGTCCGGCAATAAGTCGCGGACTTGTACTTCCATTAGTTCCGGTAGAAGGATCAACCACTACAAAGGAAACACGCAGCACTTCTCCGGATGTTACTGTTACGGCTGTTCTGAATGCCGTTATTTCTGTCCATGTTTCACCATTATCTGCACTTTTCCACAAACCATTTTTGTACGTACCACAATACAACACAGCCGTATTATTAGGGTCAATACATAGTCTTTCACCACTAGGACTTGCCACGCCACTAATCTGAAATGGAGTTACAAAGCGTTTAAACGTTTTTCCATAATCATCTGAACGTATGATACACGAAGGCGGATTGATATACAAACCAGCCATCATATAAATCCGCCCCGGTTTTTTTGGGTCGGTACACATAGCTTGTATGCCTTCCAGTGTCCACTCGGTTTCAGTCATCCAGTCGCTGATACGCGTCCAGCTTTTAGTGGTTTCCTCCCAACGATAAGCTCCACCCACATCGGTGCGGGCATAAAGCACATCTTTTTCGGTTTTGGAATAGCAAAAACCGGGAACAAATCCTGTTCCTCCGGTATCCACCGATTTCCAACTGTGTTTTTGAACAAATTGAGCGAAAGTAAATACACTTAACATAAGTGCAAAAGTTAGTGAAAGAACTTTTTTCGTGTCCATTTTTATGTGATTATAACGTAGTATTAAATTATTTTTCTGTGATTTTAAGAACGATAATGCCATGCGCCGGAACACTAAATATTTTACTTTCGCCCATTTTACCAAGGTCGGTATGCAACCATACATCTCTCAATATAGCATTCGAACCAACTTGCAAACTACTGCTGGTCAGCAAATAATCTACAGCAACGGCACTACGATTAAAAACCGCAACAGCTTTTTGCTTTCCCTTTTTGGAATAGATAGGCTTCACCCAAAGTTCAACCTGATTGGTTGTACTGACTCTTTCGGCTTGTACACAAGCTTTATCCTGATTAAGAGCAATAAGTTCTTTATTTGTCAGAATTTCAATGGTTTGTGCCGACATATTGCGTAAATCGTTTCCGGCAAGTAGTGGTGAGTTCATCATGCACCACATCGAAAAATGACTTTTATCTTCGTCATAAGTCATCCCACGCCCCACCTGAAGCATGTCCATATCATTGAAATGACCCGGCGAAGCATATTTTGCAAGGCTGGCATTTTCATCAATTATCTTGCATATCGATTCAAAATTAGCTTCAATATCCTTTGAAATTCGCCACGAATCAGCTACTTTTATGGCCCACTCACCAGGGAATTTCCAGCAACAGATATTAAAAACAATATTTTTCTTTGTATTTCGTACGCTCTCAATTATTGGTAAATATGTTTTATGCAAGTCTAATTTCATGTCTTGACCTCCACACCAGTCCACTTTCAGGAAATCGTACCCCCATTCGTTGAAAAATAAATTACAATCCTCTTTTACATAACCGTATAGCCCCACGCCAATTCCTTTTTTATCATTATCCCAAATTGACCCACAGGTATTTTTTCCCGCATCAGAATAAATTCCGGCTTTCAGTCCCTTTTTATGAATATAAGTGGCCAGTGCCTTCATTCCCGAAGGAAATTTAACCGAATCGCAATACAATTTTCCCGCTGCATCTCGACCTCCAAAATAGCCATCGTCGATATTTACGAACCTGTAACCAGCAGCGTACATGCCCGAACGAATCATGGCATCTGCCTGTTCCCGAATCATTTTTTCATCAATATGTACCCTGAAATGATTCCAACTACTCCAGCCCATAATGGGTGTATTGCTTTTTTTAGCAAACAGTGACACCGAAAGAAATGAGAATATAGAAAAAAATAAAAAAACTTTGTTGAATTTCATAGACTTATTATTAATTTGCTTTATATAAGTTAGACACTTATTGAATACTATTTTATTATGTACAAGTTTAAAGAAATGCAATAACTTATATAATGGTTATTTCAAATCATGTGTTTGAACATTTCCTTTTTCGATATTTTCAAACGAAGTTTTTATCGTTTTTACATTGGCAAGCGACTTATCAAATTCTAAAACAATGACTGCATCCAATGCATCGGGCAATGTGTTTGGCAAAGCTATTTCGTAATTGTTACCAACAATTTTCACCTCTACTTTTTGATTATTTGCCAAAAAATACGCTTTCTTGATTTTTCGATCATTTACAGACTGTAGGGTTAACGTATTTCCCTTTATGTCAAGCAAATGAAGGTAAAGTTTATTCGAATTAAATGTTGATGTAAATTTTTGGTTTGGATAATACACTCCGCCACGTGTGCCGTAAATGCTCTGTCCGTTCACTTTGAGCCATGCGCCAATTTCCTGAAAAACTTTTGCTTCGACTGGTTCAATTGTTCCATCTGATTTTGGACCTACATTCAGCAACAAGTTGCCATCGCCACCTGCAGTGCTTGCTAAAATGTTGATACATTGTTTAGCCGATTTGGGTTTCAGGTTCGGTTTCCATGACCACGAATAGGTAATGGTCATGCAGGTTTCCCATGGGCGGGAATTCTGAAAATCGCCTACGTGTTGTTCGGGAGTATCATAATCACCTGGAATAGACGAGCGATTATTGATAAGAATGCCTGGCTGAAGTTTACGTGCCTGTAGGTAAAGGCGTTCCGAATCCCACATTTCTTCGGTAAACATTCCGCCCCACCAAGCAGCATCAAACCATAGCATATCCACCCTTCCGTAGTTGGTAAGTAGCTCATTTATTTGATTGTACATGTATTCCTGATACCGTTTTTGTTTATCAGACACATGCACTTTATAACCAATTGGGATACTTTTCGTTCCTATTTTAGCCAGTTCTTTTATCGTTACACTGTCCAACGGCTCATAATCGGGGTGATACCAGTCGCGTTGCGAGTAGTAAAAACCCAGTTTTAAACCTGCTTCGTGCACTGCATCCGAAAATTCCTTCAGATAGTCTTTGCCGTAAGGCGTTTTCATGATGTTATAATCGGAATACTTCGTGTTCCACATGTGGAAGCCGTCGTGGTGCTTGGTAATGATAACAATGTATTTTGCCCCTGCCTCTTTCGCCATTTTTACAAATTCACGCGGTTTGAAGTTTTCGAGTGCAAAGTCCTTATATTGTAAGTCGTAAATAGAATCGGCCAACGGTCCCTTTATATCTGTGTCTGGTGTCTTGCGGGTTTCTTTGCCCCAGCCCAATTGAACGCCTTTGACGCTGGAAACACCCAAATGTACAAACATTCCGAAACGGGCGTTTGTAAACCATTTCAAATCAGCCTGTTTAGCAAGTGAAGTTTCATTCCATTTTTGGTCGGCAAAACGCTGGAATTTATGTTTTACGGTGCGTAATGAATCATTCCAATGAACGGAAGATTGTGCCATCGAGCTGATTGAAAAAATGGAAATAATGGCAATTGTAAATAATTTAGCTTTCATGTATTTTTATTTAAAGTAATGATTATTAATATCTAATATTTTAGAAACATTCTGTTGGCAACAGACCAATCTTTAAATCGAAAATTCAAAATATATGTCCCTTTAGGCAAATCGTTTACTGATATTTTATTTGTCAGATTGGCAAATGACTTAATGCGCTTTCCATCAATGCTATATAAGCCAAACTCTTGAATATCAAAATTACTTTGACATGCTATTGAGAGTCCGCTTTAGTCTTTACCTCGTTTTTAACACAACACCCTGTTTTGTCGGATTGGATTGTTCTACTTTATATAATCCAGCACCATGGTGATTAATTTCTGGCGCAAATTCGTCGGTAAAAGTGCCAACAGTTTTATTCGTCCATAAATTTTTAATCAGACACGATTTATCAAATCCAATCTCCTTAAGATTAATTCTTATTACAGCAGTGAGAGGCGGTATAGTGCCTTTAGGATAGTCGGCAATATTAAATACGGCTACATATTTCGCTCCCGATTTAGGCTCATCAGCAACCCAGATGGCCTTTTCCTTATCTCTGAATAATTGTCTGTTGTTGGTGCTTTCATTCAGCACTTTAATTACATTCTCATTTGTCAACAAAGAGAGTGTGAATGCATCATTGTCGGGTAAATTTCCACCAAACATGAGAGGCGATTTGAAGATTGCCCATAGCGTCATTAATGTATATTGCTCATCTTTTGTAAAGTTGGTCATACGAGGATTACCATACTCTGCCCTGATTCCAATTCGCCCCATCGGAAGCATATCCCCATCAGGATAGGCTCCATAAGCACGCCATTTATTCCAACGTTCAAATACCTCAAAATGATGTTTAAGGTCGGGCCATCTGTCCCAAAAATCACCTACAATACGCCACATATTTGCATTCGACTGAACGTGCGTAGCGTGTGCAATAGGTGTTTCGCCCGGCGAGACGCTAAGCACAATTTTTCGTCCGGTTCTATTTATTGCTTTCCGAATCATATCAATTTCTCCTTCAAAATAATTTGGAGCGGACAGGTCATCAACCTTTACAAAGTCGATACCCCAAGAAGCGTAAAGATCGAAAAGTGAGTTATAATACTCCTGTGCACCTTCTTTTCCGGGTACTATTGTGTACATATCGTTTAACCAATAACAAAGGTGCTTGTCACTTGAAATAGCATCGGCGGTAAGTTTTGTTCCTTTTATAGGTAGTTTCTGCTTAACGGCTTCAACCGGCACACCCCGCATAATATGAATACCAAATTTCAATCCTTTTTTGTGAATGTAATCGGCCAGCGGTTTAAAGCCTTTACCATTAGCAGCAGAAGGAAACCTATTTATAGCCGGCTGAAACCTACCAAATTTATCGAGTACATAATCCGGATTTGTTTGATTGTAGCCATGCGCCTTGTCATTACCTACGTACCAGCGAATGTCACAAATTATATATTCCCACCCGTACGACTTCAGATTTTTTGCCATATAATCAGCATTGACCTTTATCTCTTCTTCTGTAACGGTAGGACCAAAACAATCCCAACTGTTCCATCCCATGGGAGGTGTGGATGCCCACGAATGGAAATCATTTTTATTTTGTGAATGAATGGTTTTTCCAAAAAAGCCACAAATCAAAATTATGAGGGAAAGTTTTTTTGCGTTCATTTTTAAAGACATTAAAGATCAAAAATATTTTCTATTGATTACGACTAGGAAATAAAGTTCTGTTATTCAAATTATTAATTAGACATTTTTAATTCAATAATAAAGTTTTATCAATTTCCGAACGAGCTTTGCCTTGTGGTTGCCATTCGAGTTTAAGACCTTGACCAATTTCCTGTTGGAAGTATTGCAGTGTTATTTTGTGCCATCCCGCTGCGAGTGGCAACTCAACGCTCTTTTCCTCAGCACCATGTACTCCATCGTAATCTATTACGGTTTGCGAATCAATTATCAGTCGGCTACCATCATCCGAAGCCAGATAAAAAGTGTACACATTAGTTGCGGGGACATTTATCCATCCTTCGAAAAGCAAACCATAATTATGCTCCCGTTGACGAATTTCGAGGTTTATACGGTCAACCGTTCCAGATTTTATTGGCGTCAGTTTCGAGAAATCAGGCAGATTATTCCAAACGCCTTCGAAATATTTATAGCTAAAGCCCTTTTTGCCGGTGTTCAGAGCAGGCATAGGTGTTTATTTTACAAAACGCCTTTCGGCCACAGCACTCACTGCTTTATTGTTGACGAATATACGTGCTTTTACCACAAAATCAGCTTGTTCCACACAAATTTCGCCGGTTGCTCTGGGTGAAAGAGCTGTTGGTTCGGTATTATCAATTGTATATCGTAATACGGAATTTGGTGTAGGTGAGGATATTACAAAACGTGCTTTATCAATAAAAACAGATGCGGCTGATTTGATTTCAGGTTTGTTTACCACATTAGTTTTGCCATCTATTTCGAGCACGACTACTGTTACAAAGTCGCTTTTCGGCAAGCCACTCACCGGTATTGTTAGTTGTGCCGCATTTTGTTCAACGCCAATTTTCTTAGTTGGATTGGCCAATACGTAGGCTTTCTTTACCTTGTTTTGCAAACCGTAAAGTGCAATTTTTCCATCAGCGGGCCAATCGAAAATATACAGATAAAGTTTGGTCGTTTTTCCAACTTGCTTTTGCGTAACTCTTCCCCATGTTGTTTCGCTAAACGGATTTGCTTGCGTCCCGTAAATGGCTTCACCATTGGCTTTCATCCATTTACCCACTTCTTTAAGCCTTTCAACTGAAGGTTGTGGAATGAGTCCGGTAGCATCAGGTCCAACGTTGAGCAGGTAATTTCCACCTTTGGAAGCAATATCAATGAGGTTACGCACGAGTGTTTCTGTACTTTTCCAGTCGTGGTCGTCGGAATTGTAGCCCCAGGTTCCATTCATAGTCATGCACGATTCCCAGTTTTTGCCAGGAATTCCGGTAGCAGGTATATACTGTTCGGGCGTTGTAAGGTCGCCCTCTACATTTCCACCTAGTCGGTCGTTGATAATAATATCGGGATGTTGCGCCAAAAAATCGGTGAATTGTTTGGCCAATTCCGGTGTCATTTCGGCAGGCGTATCGAACCAGATAATGCGAGGTTGATAATTAGTAACCAACTCTTTAACCTGTGGTAACGACACTTTTTCTATATAATCGCTGAAACGTCCTTCCTGCGCTTTATCCCATCTTTTATCGTAATGACCGCCGCCGGCATGGTACCAATCCAAGGCTTGCGCATAATACACACCAAAAGGCATGTCGTACTTTTTGCAAGATTCGGCCAGCGCTTTTACAATATCTTTTTTGTAGGGCGAAGCGTCCATAATATTAAACGGGTCGGCAGCCGTTTGGAACATGGCAAAACCCTCGCAATGCTTGGCAGTAAAAACCATGTATTTCATTCCAGCTTCTTTGGCAAGCAACACAAAATTATCCGCATTGAAATTTGTAGGATTAAATTGTGGTGCAAGTTTTGTATAATCAGCAATCAGAATTTTCAATACATTCAGAATCCACTCGCTGCCAATAACACGCTTCATCTTTTGTTCACCCCACGTACCTGCGGGAATACTATACAATCCCCAATGGATAAACATGCCGAATTTGGCTTCTTTCCACCAATCCATTTTGGGATTTTGGGAAATAGTTTTCTCAGCTTTTACTGTTCCTGAAAAAAATAAAAACACAACTATATAGAATATTAATTTCCGCATACAATCACTTTTTACATTTTTACAAGCTTAATTACCTGCATAGCTTTGTTCGACTCGTCAGTTAGTTTTAGTAGATATACGCCTGATTTCAAAGCGTTTCCAATTTCAACTGAACTTTCTGTATTTCCATATTCAAGCATTGTTCCGTTGATAGAATAAATTGCAAATCGAAGCATTTTATCACTCATTATACTGGTAAAAGTACGGAACGGATTGGCGCTTACTTTAGCTAGTAAAATTGATTTTTCGTAAGCAATTTCATTTATAGCACTTTGAGTTTCAATATCGCCATACACCAAACCAATTCCCGAGTTACTCACGTACACCCTACCATACGTATTCATATCGCCACAAATAATATTCTTAGTCAATACCCCACCAAAAAGCGAGTTATCATCACTAATTCTCTTCCATGTTTTCATTGTATCATCCGAACGATAAACGCGCGAGACTGTTTCTGTTCCATATTTTCCAAAGATAAAAACGGTTGGGTTTGTTTTATCCGGTGCCGGCTTACCCCAAGTTACACCGCCACAGTTATTGATATTCGGGATTTTGGTGTATTGTTGTCCTTTAGCTGTGTAATAATAAAGTCCGGACGAATTAAAAGCTAAAAATTCACCTTCGACCAATGGATTGATTGCCATTATCTTACTCAGTGTTGCAGGTGCGTCGTAAGTTTGATACGAAAAAGCCGTACCTGTCCATGTGTACACGTAAATCACATTTCCGGTACAGATATAAAACACATTCAGATTTACTTTGTCGGCATATATAACCGACGCTTCGTGTAAATCACCCGGAAATTCCGTCCACGATGCACCATTATTTGCCGTGTAAAAATTGCCATAATACTTAACGTTATTCACCTGCCAGTAACGCGGACTCCATGCCAGAATTTTACCATCGGCACTCACTGCAATACGCCCGTAAGTGGCTTTGGCATCGGCACTTGTAATGGTTGCAGGCATAGCCGGACTGAACGGAATTTTATCCACAGGAACACCTGTCCAAACTTTTCCACCATCGTTGGAATACATAATGGAGCTTGTAACGCCATTAGCAACACGCTCACTACCTGCACGATACAAAGTTTTAGCAGTTGGCACATAATCCACAGAACTTGTAATGGCCTGATGTGGATTAAACCGAATACCGTATTTTGTAGGGTCGCTGTAAGTAGCGCCGGAAGCATCTCCAATAGCGTAAAGCAATTCACCGCCGGGCTTGGAAGTTACATCCATTGTTACTGTCTCTTCAAGTCCTTCTACATTATGATACCACAACGAAACGGGACTTGTAAAATTTTTGGTTGAAAAAATACCTGTTCCGGCAGTAACAAACACCCGATTCGGGTTGAAAGGGTCAATTTTTATATCCCATGCCCAATGCATTTCGCCATTGATAAATTTGGCGCTCATATCGTATTTCGCCAACGAATTTGCTATCAATCGCTTATCCCATGTAATGGCTCCACCCGAATTAATTTTTCCACGATAAATATCGTCACCCCACGAAGTAATGCCCGAAATCCATCCTTGCCCCCAAAACAATGTATTGGTTGTCAATGCAATCCATGTCGGATTGGTTGTATTATCAACGCTAATTCCTGAAATGGGCGCATTGTCGTTTGGCGAAACATCCTCCCACATCTCGCTAATGGGATCGTAACGCCACACACACGAACGGGGTGCATCGCCGTAGGTTACATAGATTTTACCACCGGCATATACATGATGCTGAGGTGTATAATTGGCCGGAGGAGTTACATTTCCATTTCCTTTTAACGATGATATTGGCAACCAAGTAGTGCCATAATCTGTTGATAAATAAACATTTGCAGAATCGACAGGCGCTTTTTTATCTGCTCTCGAAATGCCTGCAAAAATAGCCATAGTGGCTTCGCCTTTCTTATTATATTCGGCTAAAAAATCGACGAAAAGTATTCCGTTTCCTTTGGTGTTTGTAGTCATCGGGAAGGTGGCTACTTTGTTCCAAGATGTACCATAATCAATACTTTTCCACAAACCCGTAGCGCGTGAACCAAAATACAAAGTGGAACTCAGGTTAGGGTCAACAATCAATCGCTCGCCACTACCTTTTTGTCCTCCGGTATTGCCAAGCGCTTTAAATTTTGAACTTACATCAATAAATTCCCAGTTTTCGCCATAATCCGTTGACCGAAGCAAAAAAGTAGCACCTCCATCGAAGTAACTCTCGCCCACCACGGCATACACTCGGTTTGGATTTTGAGGATCAACTGCCACACTTTCGACCGACAACATGCCCGGCTTAGGAAATTTAAACGACAAACTTTTCCAACTTTGAGTAGCTTCTACCCAACGCCAAATTCCGCCCACATCGGTACGAGCATAAATCAAATCTTTTTGCGAAGGGCAAGTAATAATACCCGTTACACAACCACCGCCACCAAAAGGTACTAAGTTGTAATTATATTGCTGAAATGTTTGTGCCGAAACGGACAAAGAAGCCATTATAAAAATGGATAAAAGGAAAATGTTTGTTTTCATTGATATTAGACTTAGAAATATTTACTGAACTATTTACTCTTAAGAAACAAACTGCCCCAAACCCCTAAAGGGGCTTAAAGAAAGACCATTCGGAACTAATTCACATCCCCTTTAGGGGCTTGGGGCAGCATTATATTTATTTCATTTAATTCTTAGATTGGTATTTCCAATCTGTAATGCTATAAACTATAAACTGCAAACTATAAACTATAAACTATAAACTAACTCCTACACTCCGCTAAATGCACTAAAACCACCATCAACCGGAATAATAGCACCGGTTATAAACGAGGCTGCATCCGAGCAAAGAAACTGAACAATTCCATTCAGTTCATCAATGTTTCCGAAGCGTTTCATGG
>CAMDNO010000138.1 GCA_945902955.1 Porphyromonas cangingivalis | reverse complement strand
CCTGTATTTTGTTCACCAACTTGTGATTTATAAACATATTTTCCGATTTTCTCGTACTTTTCATTTTTTTGCAATACGAAATTTTTGAATAATTGTTCATATCCGGATTTTAATTCGGGTAAAATTTTGGTACAATAATTCACAGTTCTGTAACTTTCACGAAGTATTATTGTATCTTCCAGTGCAACAGCCAGTTTACGCTTATTTACCAATCGAGGATAAAGGGTGTGAATGCTGTCAATTTCCGATTTTGCTTCGTTGAGTTTGCTGGCGGTAATAAGTGAACGTATGTTCTCAAGTCGAATATCAGCTTGTTTCTCTTCTTTCTCACGCGAATTGCATGAGACAATAGAGAGTATTATTATCAAAGAAAATAGGATTTTTATTTTAGAAATCATAATATAGTTTTTTCAAAAATAAAATTAGAATTCTAATCCAAACGAAAATTCCATATTGGCCGGAACAATATAAATTGGCGATGAGTAGGCGTGATTCGCATCAATCATATAGTTTTCGCCATTCGAAATGCTTGTGAGAGCATTTATGTAATTTACCTCCGCAAAAATTCTGAATTTTTCCGTTACATTATAGCTTGTGCCTACGCCAGCAAAATAGCCAACGTTTGTGGGATAGGTTAAATCTTTAAGTGTGTCGGTGTTTTTTAATACTTTACCAGTGGTTGAAGCATACATTTTTTCGTTTGCCGACAAAATAAAACTAGTTGTTACGCCACCTTGCAAATAATAATTGTACTTGTTTACAGTAGGTGTTTTTAATCTCAAGCCTAACGGAACTTCTAAAACCTGATAGTTTGCTTTGTAGTAATCCTTATAATTTACATCACTCAACGAACGATTATCAGCCATGTATCCACCTATCGATTTGTAATTTACACCTGAAATTACCTGCAAAATTTCATTCATTTCGTAGTTTGCAGTCAGTCCAACGCCAATTTTCATGGTAGCACCACCAGCTATGGCATCGTTGTGAGTTACGTCGACCCACGAAATAGAAGGACTAACTTTAATCCCAAATTTTAGTTGGTCGAAGTTTAAGCTTGTCATGTCGAAATTTCGAATTGGATTATCATTGTATTGCGCAAACCCATAAGCAAAATTCAAAAATGTTAAAGTAAAAAGAATAATTCGTTTCATTGGTTTATCTTTTTGAAATAATGAATTGCAAATTTAGTGATTTTTTTTTGTAAAAATTGTTTCTGCCTTCAGAACAAACATTATTCCAACTTTTTTTTTTGACTATCAAAAGTCATTAATTAAATAAACAGTGTTGCTATTGTTTCAAAATTTTGTATCTTTGTCGCTTATAGTGCCTAATAACACACTTAAATTTACATGTTAAAACTATTCATAAAATTATCGATTTATCTAATAATCATTAGTTTTTTAAGTTCGTGTGTAACTTCAAAAACAATTAATTATTTGCAAAAGCCCGGATTTAAAATACCAGCCTACAAAGACAGTATAAGCTTTACCGATTATCGTTTGCGCACAGGCGATCGATTATATGTTCGAATATTCTCAACCGACGACATGACAAATGCGCTTTTTAATGCAGGATCAGTCGGAAATATGGGTGTTTCGATGATGGGTGGTGGTTCCGATTTATATACTTATCTTGTTGAACAAAATGGAAGTATTATTTTTCCAATGATTGGTGAAGTTCCCGTTGTGGGAAGTACAATTCGTGAAGCTACAATAATTCTTGAAAAAGCAATAGAACCTCTTTTTAAATTTAGTTCGGTAGAATTACGCGTTCTGAATCGCTCATTTAGCGTTATTGGCAACGGCAATTCGGCATTTATAAGTATGCCACAAGAAAAAATTAATATTTTTAAAGCCTTAGCAATGGCTGGCGATGTGGGAATGTTCGACGACAGAAGCCGAATTCGTGTCCTTCGCGAAACAGATAAAGGTGTTCAGATTAAGATGTTCGATTTACGCAGCATTGACTTGTTACATTCGGAGTATTATTACATTGAGCCAAACGATGTGATTTACATTCAGCCACTTAACGAGCAGTTTTTCAGAATTACAACTTTGCCAGCACTTATTTCTACCGTAATTTCTACTTTCTCATTTGGTGTTTTAATTTACAATTCGGCTACCCGAATTGCTAATCCAACTACAAGTAATTAAAAATGAGCATGAAAAAAAATACATTGGTACTGACTTTTTTGCTTGTTGTGTTTGGATTTAGTTCATGCTACAATTACAAAAGCATTGGTTTATTGCAGGATAGACCCTCATTGCCCGACTATCCAAAGGCAGAGTACATAGATTACAAAATTAGAATAAACGATGAGGTAATTTACCGACTTATTACATCGGATCAAACAATTTCGAGACTAATACAAAGCGGTACAGGTGTTGGAAATTATATGATGTCGTACCGTGTTTATCCTGATGGATCAATTGATTTACCTTTTATAAAAAGTATAAAAGTAGTTGGGCTTACTTTAAAAGAAGCTGGAAAAGCTGTTGAAAATCGAATGCGTGAGGTAATTCCCGATGCCGAGGTTAAACTTTCGATAGCAAACAAAACTTTTATGGTAATTGGGGAGGCTGGTACTGGTATTTATACTATCAGTCGCGACCGATTTACTATTTATCAAGCATTATCTATGTCGGGTGAAATTAAACATTCGGGTGATTATCAGCGAATTAGAATATTGAGAGAAGGGGATAGTGGTACGCAAATTTTGGAATTTGATATTCGTCCAAAAAGTTTGATTGAGTCGAAGTATTATTATATTTATCCGAATGATATCATTTATGTGCAACGTGCATCATCGGCTTTTTATAAAGTCGAAAATTCATGGAGCAACTTTGTTGGAGTGATTTCTTCTTCATTATCATTACTTTTTACCGTGTTATATTATCAAGGTTTATAAGTAGTTACAAATAAATTAAGACTTTCTTGTTGATTTAAGCATAAGATTATAAATATGGAACAAAACAAACCGACAACTCCGTTTAAGGAAGAAGAAGAATCAAGTTTCGATTTGATGGAGTGGGTAAATATTTTTCTGCATCATTGGTATTTGTTCGTTATTTTCGCTGTGCTGTCGTTGGGGTTTGCTTATCTCAAAAACCGTACGTGGAAAGCAAGTGTCAAAGTGGCCGGAACTATGCTTATCGAAGAGTATAAAATTACAAGCAATACGCAAGCTATGATGCAAGGATTTGGTGTAGATGCTGGTTTTAAAAATACACATAATCAGGTTATTATGCTTGGTTCGTACGATCTTATCGGTAGGGTAGTGGATAGTTTACCTCAATTGCGGGTCGACTATATTACGAAAGGAAATTTTAAAACACGAAGTTTATACACCACATCTCCAATAGTAATAAAGCCTGATTATATTGCACCAGAGGCTTTTAATCTATTTTACAAAATAAATGTTCACTCCAATGGAACTTTTGAAATTACTATTGAAGATAATAAACAATATGCCGATTTTAAACTAAAAGGCAAGATAGGCGAACCTCTTTCGAATAATCTGTTTTTTATAACTATTTATAATACAAATAGTTATTATGGAAGTAGCGAGTTGTATTTTCAATTTCGTTCACGCGAATCGCTAATTGGCGATTTTGCAAGTCGTTTGTCTTTTGCTTATGTAAAAGAAGGATCATCTGTACTCGAAATTGCTTTAATTGGCGAAACTCCCGATAGAGATATTGACTACATTAATAAACATTGTGAAATTTTCCTTTTACAAAATCTCGAACGAAAAAATAATGCTGCTACTAAAACCATCAATTTTATCGACGAGCAACTCCAAACAGTTTCCAAGTCGCTAACAGTTTCGCAAAGCGAATTGACCGATTTTCGTCAACGAAATCAAATTATCAATGTAGAATCGCATGCCGGTGAGCTAATTGGAAAATCGAATCAATACGAAAATCAGGCTTCAGCATTCAAATTGAAAGAAACTTATTTGAATTACCTCACTAAGTATCTGAAAACCAATCTGGAGGATGGTTCGGTAGTAGCTCCATCTAGTCTTGGACTCAACGAACCTATGCTTATGGGTTTAATTAGTCAAATTAATGACTTGAACTTGAAAAGAAGTAGCTTGAGCGAAAAAAATATGTATTATAGTAAATATTCAAGCGATATTGATAATGTGAAATTGGCTATAAATGAGGTCGTTAAAAGTATGCGAGCTTCACTAAATATCGATAAAACTGATTTGAAAGAAAAAGACGAAAAAGTAAGAAAGGAAATTGAACAACTTCCGAGTAAAGAAATAGAAATGACAGCCATTCAACGAAAATACCGTATGGATGACAATTATTATACTTTCTTTTTGCAAAAAAGAGCGGAATCGGAAATCTTGAAATCGTCGAATACTCCCGACAATAATATTTTAGATAAAGCGCGTACAATAGCTGTAACTAACGATGGAACTCAATCGAAAACCACTCTAATTTTTTTGATTATAGGTTTACTTATTCCTGCAGCGTTTGTTGTTTTAAAAGAATTTTTAAATGGTACAATTCGTACACCAAAAGATGTTGAAAAAAATTCAGGGTTTACATTGATTGGTTCTGTTCGACATACCAATTCGTCCGATCCACTAATGACAATCAACAATCCACGCTCTGCATTTACCGAAATGTTCCGAGTTATACGTACGCGTGTGGAGTTTGTTGTGCAACGTAAAAAAGAAATTATGATTATGGTAACTTCGGCTGAGTCGGGCGATGGTAAAACATATTTCTCAATTAACCTTGCTGGAGTTTATGCAATGGCAAGTAAAAAGGTGGTCTTAGTCGATTTGGATATTCGAAAACCAAGTATACATGGTCGCTTTAATATCAATCCAACTTATGGTATAACTAATTATTTAGTAGGTCAAGCTTCGTTGGACGATATTATAATGCACATTCCAGAGTTAGAATACGATTTTCTGCCGGGTGGAACAGTTCCACCTAATGCAGGGGAGCTTATTCGATCTGAAAAATTAGTTGAAATGTTTGTCGAATTACGTAAGCGATACGATTTTATAATTGTGGATACAAGCCCTATTGGCATAGTTGCGGATGCCTACGCTATATCGCATTTATCAGATATCAACTTGTTTGTGGCTCGTAGTGGAAAAACGAGTAAATCGCATTTCACAAAAATTGCAAAACAAGTTAAAGCCGATTACATGGAACCTTACTGTGTGCTCAATGATGTGTTGAACGAAGAAAGTCGTTATTCCAAGTACTATTCACGACGCTACGGTTATGGATATGGTTACGGTTATGGATATGGAGCTGGTTATGGTTATGGAACTGGTTATGGCTATGGGGCTTCTCGCCGACAAAAAGAAGAGGCGGCCAAATACTTCCAGTATTATCAGGACGATAAAGATTTGTAAAAGATGGAATTGAATTAAACTAAAATAAATTAAAAAAAAATGGGAAAAGTTGCGCTTATTACCGGAATTACAGGACAAGATGGGGCTTATTTAGCCGAATTGTTATTAAAAAAAGGATACACCGTACACGGAATTAAACGTCGTTCGTCGATGTTTAATACGGAACGTATCGATCACCTTTATCAGGATCCACATGTGGATAATCGAAATCTAATTTTGCATTATGGCGACATGACAGATTCGATGAACCTGACTCGTATTATTCAGGAAACTCAGCCCGACGAAATTTACAACTTGGCTGCTATGAGCCATGTAAAAGTGAGTTTTGATACGCCTGAATATACTGCTAATGCCGATGGTATTGGTACTTTGCGTATTTTGGAGGCTGTGCGTTTGTTGGGTTTAACCGAAAAAACACGTATTTATCAGGCTTCTACGTCCGAACTCTACGGTTTGGTACAGGAAATTCCACAAAAAGAAACAACTCCTTTTTATCCGCGCTCACCTTATGCTGTGGCTAAAATGTATGCTTACTGGATTACAGTAAACTACCGCGAAGCCTACAAAATGCACGCTAGCAATGGTATTTTGTTTAATCACGAATCTCCTTTGCGTGGCGAAACTTTTGTTACACGTAAAATTACCCGTGCTGCTGCTCGTATTGCTATGGGAATGCAGGAAAAGTTGTTTTTGGGAAATCTTTCGTCGCAACGCGACTGGGGACATGCTAAAGATTATGTACGTGCTATGTATCTTATTTTACAGCAGGATGAACCGAGTGATTATGTAATTGCTACCGGAATAACTACCGAAGTGCGTGAGTTTGTGCGTATGGCTTTTGCCGAAATTGGAATAAATATAGTTTATACCGGCGAAGGTGTCGACGAAAAGGGCTCGATTGGATCAATTGATGAAGCCTTATTTATTCACAAAGTTGGTATTGAATTTTTAGATGCTATCAAAAAAAATACAACTCCTATTGTTGTTGTCGATGCTGCCTATTTCCGACCAACCGAAGTTGAATTGCTAATTGGCGATGCTACAAAGTCGCGTACCAAACTTAATTGGACGCCTGAATATGATTTACCTGCATTGGTAAAAGATATGATGACTTCGGATGTAAAGTTAATGAAAAAAGAAACTTACTTGAAAGAGGGTGGTTTCCGTATTCTTAATTACTTTGAATAAAAGTGGTCTGTTTATGAATAAAAACGCAAAAATATACATAGCCGGACACAATGGAATGGTTGGTTCGGCTGTAAAGCGCAATTTAGAAGCAAAAGGTTTTACGAATATAGTTTCTCGAAGTTCGTCGGAGCTCAATCTAATTGACGGTGTGGCTGTTGCCAACTTTTTTGCTGCCGAAAAGCCCGAATATGTGGTGCTTGCTGCGGCTAAAGTTGGTGGCATTGTGGCCAATAATACATACAGAGCGCAGTTTATTTACGAAAATTTGATGATTCAGAATAATGTCATTCATCAAAGTTATTTAAATGGTGTAAAAAAACTATTGTTTTTGGGCTCATCGTGCATTTATCCACGTAATGCTGCTCAACCCATGCGCGAAGATGCATTGCTTACAGGTATTCTTGAGTCGACAAACGAACCTTATGCCATTGCAAAAATTGCTGGTATAAAAATGTGTGAGGCTTATCATGCCCAATATGGATGTAATTTTATTTCGATTATGCCAACCAATTTGTACGGACAGAATGATAATTACGATTTAGAAAAATCGCATGTACTTCCTGCACTTATTCGTAAAATGGTATTAGGTAAATGTCTAATGGATAATGATATAGCTGGTTTACGTGCCGATTTGAATAAATTGCCAATCGAAGGGATTGATGGTTCGTTTGAAATTGAAAATATCATGTTAATGTTGCAGAAATATGGCATTACTAAAGTCGACGATAAAGTTTCGATTACACTTTGGGGTACAGGTTCGCCTATGCGTGAGTTTCTGCACGTGGACGATATGGCCGATTCGAGTGTGTTTTTGTTGCTAAATTATGATGCACCGGACACATTGCCTTCGCACGTAAATGCCGGATGCGGCGAGGATTTATCTATCAAAGACTTGTCGGAGATTGTGCGTAAAACGGTAGATTACAAAGGTGAAATTGTATGGGATACAACTAAACCCGATGGAACGCCTCGTAAATTATTAGATGTAAGTAAGCTTAAAAGCCTTGGCTGGAGTCCTTCTGTATCTATCGAAGAAGGTATAAGGCGAGTAGTAGCAAGTTATTGATATTGATTTTCTATAAAAAATAAACCGCTAAAAGTTGATAATCAATTTATAGCGGTTTTTTTTGCATAAGTTTTTAAATTTTGTTTCATCTCAATTTTTGGAATAAGAAAATACACTTTTGGAATTGGCAAAGGATAAATTTTGTAACGGTCGGCTTCGAAAACTGAAACTTCTACTTTTGCCACGCCCGCATCAATAATTCCAAGTTCCGATGCGGCTTTGTACGAAAGGTCAATCAAACGATTGCGAGTATGCGGCCCTCGGTCGGTAACTTTTACAACAACATAGTGCTTGTTTCTTGGATTCACCACCAATAATAATGTCCCAAAGGGATAGGTTTTGTGAGCGCATGTCAGGCTATCGTTATGATATTTATCGCCATTTGTTGTTCTTCGTCCATGCATAGTTTTACTGTAAAACGAAGCATATCCGCTTTGCTGCGCTATCGCCGAAGCAAAAACCCAAAGCAAAAACAAGCTAATTTTATATTTCAATGATTTTTTTTTGATTAAAGTTATTTGCCTCCGAAACTAATTTTTCTTACTTGCTTCGTACAATCTAAAATAATTTCCTTTTTGGGCAATTAAATCAGTATGAGAGCCATGTTCAATTATTTCACCATTATCGAATAAGTAAATTTCGTCTGCCCATTGTACCGAAGTCAATCTGTGGCTAATGATTATTGCTGTTTTGTTTTCAGCCATTTTTCGAAGCGAATTCATAATTTGAGTTTCCGAAATAATATCCAATGCACTCGAAGGTTCATCCATTATCAGCAAATCAGCATTTCGATAAAAAGCGCGTGCAACGGCTAATTTTTGCCATTGCCCCATGCTGAGTTCCTCGCCACCGTTAAAAATATTACCTAAAATGGTATGATAGCCTTGTGGTAATTTTTCTAATACTTCGTGTATGCCTGCAGCTTTTGCGGCTTCGGTAATTTTCTCCAAATCTGGTTTCTCGTCAATATTTCCCAATGCAATATTTTGAAGTGCGCTTACGTTATACAATGCAAAATCCTGAAATACAGCAGCCATATTTTTTGATATTGCCTGTTGTCCAAGTGCTTGTGTGTTTTTATTGTCGTATAAAATTTCACCCGAAGTAGGCAAATAGAAACCACAAAGCAATTTTATGAACGTCGATTTTCCCGATCCATTGGCACCTACAATAGCTATGGTTTTACCTGCAGGAATGGTGATATTGATGTTTTTTATTGCCTCTCGTTTACTTGTTTCGTAACTGAAACTCACATTTTCGACACGAATGGATTGCTTCAGTTGCATTCTATTTTCAGTACGTATTTCATTGTCTTGAATTTCGAAAAACTTTCGTACGTCTTCCAAATAACTTGTATCTTCGAGCAATTGAGTTCCCGATTTAAATAGTTCACTTAAAACACTATAGCCACGCTGAAAAGCAAAAAAGAATAGCACAACGGCTCCAATAGTTATTTCGCCCTGAATTTTGAGGTAAGACACATAAGCCAATGAAGCAAAAATGAGAACAACAGTAAATAGATGCGAAGCAATATTCCAGCTCACTTCCGATTTTCGAAGCGATATTCGTTCTGTAAAAAGTTTGTTTTGAAGTTTCTTGAATCGGCTTGAAAAAAATGAGCTAAAATGAAAAAGCTTAATTTCTTTGGCAAAAGGAAAACCCGTAAGAACTCGATTATAATAATACATTTCACGTTCTACCGAACTTTGAGCATCTTTCATTTTATGAAATCGACGAGCAAACCGAACACGAATAAGCACACCTGGTATAACAGCAACTATAAGCATTACAACTAAATACCATTTTATTGTCAGAAATAATCCGGCTAAAAAAATAGCCGAAGCCAATGATTTTAGCAGGGTTAATAGTTCGTTAATAAATTTTACCGGACGATAAGTAGCTTCCTGAACGGCGCGATGAATTTTATCTAATTCGGCAGGGTTTTCGAGATGCGACAGTTGTAGCGACAAATGTTTATGTTGTACCTTATCATACATGTGTTTAGCAATAGATTGCGTTAACTTTTCGCCAAAGAAACCTCGTAGTTCGGTTGTAACTCCATTAGCTAAAAATACCAAAGCTGTAAGAATAAGTAGTCCGTAAAAACTTAAAATCTGAGGAGTTGCTACTGTATTTGTTTGCGTTAAATAGTCAATCAACCATTTGATACAAATGATTAGAATAAATGGTAAAACGCCTTGTAGAAAAGCAATTACCCCATTTTGGAAAATTTCTTTACCAGAACCGATAGCTGCTAATTTATAATTAGTTTTTATATTCGAAAGCTTACTTTTTAATCCAATCGTTCGGTTCGTTAAATTCAATAATTTATTGTTTGTTAATGTTGTAGCTTTTGGAAAAAGCAAATTTAATTGTCTGCTTATTTGCTGCGATAATGAATTTATTCTTTTAATTTTTCCATTTTTATTAAATGAAATAACTTTTCCTACTAATTCTTTTTCGTTAAAAAGTGGGTCGTAATGGCGGTTGTTATCTCCTTTTGCAACAAAAAACATCTGCCCGTTTTCGTGCTTAGTTTGCAATAATCGATGAGCTATGTATTTACCTTTGTGTTTAAAAACCAAAATATCACCACGTTTTACTTTTTCGGGCGTGCATTTTTCGACATGAGCTGTATCGCCGTTTTTTAATGTAGGAAACATGCTGTATCCCTGCATTTTAATTTCGAGCGTCAAAGCATCATCGAGCAATGCTTCCACAAAATCGTGAACAAAAGTGATCTTATCCTTGTTTTTCATTTTCAGCAATATAGCTTACTACGCTTTCGTCGGGCACAAACCCAAGTTCATATATTGGCGTTGATGAGCACAAGTCCGAGAAAAATTCTAATCTTTTGTTGATAAATGACTTATCAAAATTATTTTGAATACAGAACGCCATTACTTTCGAAACAGCTAATGCACCACTTAGTTTTTTTGCTTTGTTTTCGGGGAAATGACTTATTAGATAAATGGCGCTCAAAGGTGCTTTTTTCGAAATATCAACATAATACATAGGTGTATTATAAACAAAAAACTGACCATTCATTTTACGAATAACCAAGCGGTCGTCGTTAATTATTTGCGAACCGGCATTTGCCCAAATCATCGACATGGTACTTTTTCCTGCACCCGAAAAACCGCTAAACATTCGCCCGTTTTTTCCATCAAAAGCACACGAAGCATGCATCAATACCGCATCGGTAAGTAAAGTGAGGTAGTGCATGATAATGGGTCCCATTGGATATTTAAGCGCAAGTGCATTGTAGCTGTATATTTTCCAATAGTTGAACGAAGCATTTAGGTAGGCAATTTGCTGAATTTCGTCTTTCGTTTGTTGATTGTAAAGAACAAAGCAATACCCTTCGGTAGTCTCATAAATGGAATAAAAACGCTGTTCGTCGTTCTTTGCTTCAAACAAAAGTTTCGAAGCATCTAAATCAACTTCGGGTAAGCCCTGATAACATTCTACTTCAATGTCGGCAGTTTCGTTTTTATCAACCAAAAACGGAATGTATCCTGCTTCTAATTCAATTGCTTTTTTCGAAAAAACATGCAAAACAACTTCAGCAATTGCTATATTAAATTCAAATCCAAACTGATTCATTGCTTACTGATTGTATTTTTGAAGAATATCCATATTTGACAAAAATGTTTCAACATCACGTCGAGCAGTCATCTCGTCAATATCAAATTCTACTGTCATAAGTTCCGAAATCTGGTTTGCATTCATCTCTTCAGATATATTTTCCCAAATAAATTTACCTGTTTCGTTAAGCGTAAAAAGCTCATTCATTTGAGCTACATTACCACTTAATGGCACTATTACTAACTCTTCGGCTACCTGGCGGGCTACAAATTTTGATTTAATACGGCTGAGCATTTGAATATCCATACTATTTAACTGTTGTTTTTTTGTTTCTATTTTAAAACTTTGTGCACAAAAATAAGCATAAAATTCGAAAGAATATTAACTAAAATGAAAAAATCCCCGAATTTCGAGGATTTTTTTAATTTATACCAAATCATTTTTAAATGGACTAATTTGATTCGGTTTTACATTAGATGTTTCCGATGGCCCAATAGGTGGACTCGAATCTAATTGCAATGAAATGTCCTTATCAATTTTAATCTGTTCAATAATTGGAGTTAAATACTTCAATTTTTTAATGCTACCTGTTTCCTTCATAAATATTTGAATTAAATTTGATTTTAAGAATTTTAGATTGCAACTTTTACATTGTAAATTCTGCCTTCTGACTGAATTTTAACCAAATATACACCTGCTTTAAATGCAGCTGATACTAATGTAGTAGTGCTCTTAATATTTTGTTGAACTAATTTCTGACCAGCAGCATTGAAAACTTCAATAGT
>CAMDNO010000137.1 GCA_945902955.1 Porphyromonas cangingivalis | reverse complement strand
AGCGAAGTAATATTCTGGGCTAAAATAACATCGTTGTATTCTGAAAAGTAAAATTCATCATTGAATTGTGAAGTAATTTTTTCTATTGCCTGACACCACACTTTTTTTTCCTGTTCGGAAGTTAAATATCCTACTTTCGAATTAAAAATTTTATACTGAGGGTTATTTGCTAAATCAAATATAAGTTTATCAATATTGTTAATTTCAATCATATCCTCAGGAATACCTAATTCTTTGATAGTTTCTTGCAGGTATTGTGTGAGGCTTTTTGTAAAGGTTGTAAACAAAATTGGGGGATTAAAAACGCCCACTTTATCAACAAGGTATTTTGCTCTATGCAGGGCACAAACTGTTTTACCTGTTCCGGCTCCGCCTGTAACTTTTACGGGGCCATTGTAATCACGATAGGCAAGACTGCGCTGGCTTGGATGAAGAAAAATTTTCCATTTTTCAAAACTACCATTCAGAATATCTTCCAATTGTGTATCGTCAGTTAGTATAAATGCATGTTTACGTGCATTGTTACTCTGCATTGGATTTTTATCCGCTTTGCCGGCATTTATATCTTCCAGAATTTCTTCGAGCGATATGCCTTCGGCTAAATAGAACAGATACTCATAAACATCAGTTGGCAAGTTGTTTTTGCTGTTATTTAAGTCATCGGTCGTGTAGAGCGACCGTACCAACTTAATCATCAATTCAGGAGTTCCGATAGCTATTAAATCTGCTTCGGAAAGAAAGTGGTAAAGTGTTTTAGATTCTATTGTAGAATTAGATGGTGCTATTTCATGTATCTCGGGATGTTCGAATAACTGAAAACCCTGTGTAATCTTGTTCCACTCGAATATCTTATTTTTAGCCCAATCCATTGCTTCATCGTGGTTGTCGACCCACAACAAGTGATAGCATTCACCTTTTTCGGGTGCTTGTACAATGGCTCTGTATTTATCATTCACCCGTATAGTTCGCAAAGTTTGGTCTTTAAATGATGAAATCTTCTCATAATTTATGGCTGAAGAAGTTGGGTTTTCTTTAAATTCTTTGAGTAGCTCACGTGTTCTTTTCTGTATTTGCTTTGGCAATGCCGAAAACGAATCAAAGAATGAGTCGTGGATAAATAGCTGGATATTGTGATTCATAATTTTAATTTACAATTTAAACATTTACAATTTACAATTTTCAAGAGTGTATTCTGTGTAGCCGTTTTGGATGAATTTTGTTCTTGATTCTTCGTCGAACGGATAAAGAAAGAATTTGTTAGATTCAGAACCTAATTCTGCTTGAGCAACAATAAGGTCATCTTCTACTAAGTCAAAATCATATTCCTGATTGATTTCAATTTTTTTAATCACTAATTCACGGACAAGTTCATGTAGTTCCGGTCTGAAATTTTCAAGAATGAATTCTATTGATGGTGACTGTACTTCGTCTTCAACCTTTATTTTATGAAACTGTACTAAATTATAAGTTTGCCAAAATAGTTCCCAATTTTCTTTTTCATAATCTACTGATGGTAAATTATGTATAATCCCAAACTTTATTTCGAAGCTTTTTAATTTTGCAAGGCAAACAATCTTTAATTCATTGCTAAATTCCAACTTATCGCAAAAGGCGAATAGGGCTGGTGTACCTGGCAAAAATTGATATACGGCTGTATCGCCCGACTCCAGAAAAGAAACCAACTGGTCGTCAGCCAGACACTTGCTTAATATTTTTGACTGACAAGTAACTAATTGTACAGCTGACCAAAGCTTTAAATCAAGATGGGTCAAAGGCTGTTTCAGAAAAATGCAGAATCGTGAAAAACTATTATTCTTTTTTATAGTACTAAAGTCAAAGCTACTGATTAAAGGGATTTTTGAAGCAACCTTTGTAAGGGTATCAATATCCATTCTTTGTTGAAGCAAGTCTTCGTTTTTACTGGTAGTACAGTTTATTATATCATCCCACGAGAAAATCCATAGATTGTATCTTTCTGATTCTGTGATTGCATTCCGAATTTTCAAATCACTAAGAACCCGTTTATTCTCATTAGTTGCATGAAACTGATAGCCATCCAAATAAACGACAATAGTCTTTATTTCTTCTAATTTTTCAAAAGATTGAGACTCACCATTGATTGTTGAACAAACGCATTTAAAAACAAAGTCCGGTCGAGTTGCAAATTTTACTCCTTTAAGGGAGTTGCCCCCATTTTGTGGGAGAATTTCGTATGTTAAAGTATTTACGCCATCTTTAAATGTTAGTAAATACTTCCTGAGACCGAATTCAGTTATTTCTTTAAAATCTGAATTTGGTTTTGATTTAAACTCGTTTACCAGCAATTGCACGAAGCGTTCTTCCAATTCAGATTCTTCCTCGTTGGCAATGTGAGTTAAATTCGTTAGGCTGTTTACTTCATTCCATTCGTTCGATTTCTCAATAATATCTTTAAATAGCAATTCAGCTTCATTCCTACTTAATACTTCCCTATCGTATTGGTTAGCATAGGTGTAAATACATTTATAACAACCATCCTTGCCTTCATCCTTACAAGTACAATTTTTTATTTGGTCGTAAGCTGTATTGAGCAATTCAGTAAACTCTTTAGTGTCAAAAAGTCTTGAAAGGTAACCTGTGCCGCCCGGTATACTTTCGTACATAACCAAGAATCTTTCTTTGCGTCCTGACTCAGAATTAAACTCTTCGTATTCACGTATATGCACGTGGTCAGGATTTCCTTTGTAGTAGTTTTTTAACCCAAGCAAAAGGCCGGCCTTGAAAATAGATACCTTCTCGGAAGTTCTGAAATCCTGAACGGGCAAAAGGATTTTAAGCGCTTCAGTCTGGAATTTCCGATAAATATATAATTCCTCAAAAATTTCGTCTTTCTCCCCTTTGTATATTTCGTTTTTATGCAGGCAATAGCCAAAGTGATATGATTTTCTATGATGGTCGAGATCATATTGCGAAATTTGCTTTTCGGTAGCCTTTCCGCAGGTTTTACACACCACAAAGCCAATTTCAGGGTTTTCTTTATCGTTGATTAATAAATTTCGGTTACCCCAGAAACCCTCTTCACGAATACCTGTATTCACTTCAAAGTAATCGGCAGAAGTATAAAATTCAATACCAAAAGGAACACGTTTCAATACTTTTGCTCCTCTCGACGATTTCGGGTCGGTAATAAGATGGACGGATTTATGATAGAATTTACGTTCTCTATCGTCCGAACTATCACTTATTTTTGAGGCTTCTCTTTCATTAACCGACACCACGCCCTCCAATTTCACTAATGTTTTTTTATTGGCCAAACTTCCCCACGAATTGTGTTGACATTTTGGACATAAAGTTTGATTTTTAGGTACATCTACTTCCTTTACAAGTGCATCGCAATTACTACAGAACCGCCATGTTTCGTAACTGTCGGCTGAAAGAATCTCCAGCCCTTGCGATTCTAATTTATGACCCTGACTGTAAAATATATTGCCTGGTGCAAGTTCGCTAATGGCACTGGAGGCAGGACGGACAATCTCTCCAAAGTCTTCACTTCGGTAACGTGTACCACTTTGGTCGTCAACTTTAGAAACAATTTGCGCATTGATATGTACGCCTGTTTCAGGAAAAGCGTAATTAGGAAGCAAACCTAAGTTAGTGATATACTCAATGGTATTACGCTTCATAATGTTATTTATAGCGCCATTAATTGCCCTGTTCTCCGATTTCAATGCATCAGTTTCGGGACCTGTGGCAGGCAAATTTTTCAATTGAGCATTAATTCCTTTTCGTTTGTTTTTGTAAAAGTCAATTTCTGTTTTAAGTAGCCTATGAATATCTTCTAACTGTTCAATTGGGTGATTCGCTCCTAAATCCATTTCAATTTGCTGAAGTGCCACCAAAGCATCTTCGCCTGCATATTTGGTTTTAAAAGCATTGAAGAGTTTGGATTTATTCTTTGAAATAAATTCCGCCACTTGATTAAAAACAAAACGGTTGTCGTTCAACGGAAGACTCTCTACTTTTAACACCCGAACAATAGGTGGAATGGAATTGGCAGTAGGTGCTGCCGAAGCCCACATATCAAAACAATAAGCCATAAAATGGCGGCGCAATATATCTTTAGCACCCAAATAGCACGACGGTGTACGAATATCACCCTGCATCATTTCCATGGTATCTTCGAAATAATACTGGTCGTGTGCGTCGCGTCCTGCCAGATTGACAATAAGTGAAGTGCCCGAAGAACGCCCTGCACGACCAACACGTTGCAGGTAATTTGACGTTTCGGGTGGAATAGACGCATTGAAAGCAATATTCAAATCGCCAATATCAATACCCATTTCGAGCGTGGAAGTAGCTACCAACACATTGGTACTTTGGTAAGTGGGTCGTTGTTTGAAATCTCTTTCCAGCTTCTCACGTTTGTCACGGTCAATCAAACCTGTATGATCTTTGGCAAATATACGCAATGCCCGTCCACGGTTATACACCATGCGGTAATAATCAAACACATTCTCTTTTGCTTCGTAAGTGCCGGTGCATCTGTGTTGCAAACATTGCATACCTTCGGCAATAGGAGCATTTTGAACACCCACATTCAAACTATTGCCACACAGCCTACACTCAAACGATTTTACGTGCGTAGTCAGGTTTATGTAATCAGGATTAAGCCCTACGTTATTAATGCCGGCTGCTACTTTTTTGTCCAATAATTTATTGGCTTCGAGGTATTGGAGCAATTGCTGATAAAAGTCGTTGATTAGTGCAGTTTCCTGAACCTGAACCAATGGAAAACATTTCAGAAACCAAGTACTGTACCAGTTCTGCTTGTTATTTTGCGTTTGAATAATTTCATAAACATTTGTGTATGGGCCATGTGAAAGCACAGCAAATTTTGGAAGTCTTGATTTTTCCCCAAAATACTTATTTAAAGATAATCTACTATTACCTTTAGTTTTCATATTTAAATTCCAAATTGTAGGCTTTTCTGTTCTATACTTTTTCAGATACACATGGTCAACACCCCCTTTGAAACGAAGGCGGTGAAGGAAACCGAGAAGAAACTTCGAAAAGCTTTCTTTGTCTATCCGATCTCCCAATGTCTCTTTTTGTAACCAATACTGAATTTGATTATACACATCGTTAAACTGTTCAGTCTCGAACTCTACAGCCGACGCACCCGATTTTTCGAGTGTGCGACCAACACCGGCATTGTATGAGAATTCCGACCAAATTTCCCAACTAATACGGTTGCTGAATTCTTTCCGAAATTCTTTGCTGAATGATTTATCTTTCTCGCGGTAATCATCAATTTTCAATCGACTCTCGCAATCGGGCGGAAGGTATTTGTATATAAAAGCATCTTCGGGGTTTTCCTCGTTTTGCAGTTTTAACCGCCACAATTTTTCAAACTCGGTATAAAGTTCGGGTAAGGTAATATCTTCCTGTTGCTCCTTAAGTACACTTTGAATAGCATGACGCATACCGAAACGGAAATTTCGGTTTTCGATAAAACCTGCCTGGTGCGCAGCATCCTGCACTCCATTGGTAAAAGCCAGTAGCTTGCGGTCGTGGTCGGCAGCCGGGTCTGTGGCTGTTGCCATCAGTTGAGCTGCTACAATCGATTCCAGAGTTGGCAAACCGGTTCCAATCAGTGCCAAGGTATTTCGGGCGTTACAATGAGGACAGATTTTATCAATCTTATCATTATTCTGATTGCGAACACCAAAAATACGGAACGAATTATCGGTTTGTTTTTTATCGGTTATTTCCAATGTTTCAGGATTTACATAGCCATCAATAGGTTCACCGGTATAGGAATATTCGTCGGCAAAAACATCTCTGAACTCCTTTCCTTCCATGCCGGAAATAAAGTAGAGGTTTTTGTTCTGACTGTCGGCTATAAACAATTGGCGGGTGCGCGCCAAATCGTTTTCTAAATGTTCGTTTTTCTCCTTTTTAATGCCTAACCAACCTGTACCGCCACAGTCGCGACAATAGTAAGGAGGCAAGGATTTTAGTTTGTCGTTTGGATTCAAATCAGTTTCCCACACAAATAAAGGCGAAGGTTGCATTTTTTTGAGAATGCGGTGTAAGCTCCTCAGCCAATAGCTTGTTTGGAAATAAACAAATGGAAAATAGCGTGTTCCGGAAAGTTCCTTGCAGTATGATAAAATACCTGTAAGTGATTGCACCAACTTAAAGCCCGTGCTATAATCCACCGAGCCATCGGGAAAACATTTATTAATCCAGCATTTTATGGTCTCTTCCAACTCCACTACGCCTTTACTGGAGAGCATAACAAGTTCGAACAGCCATCTGTTTTTTTTCAGTTGCTCAATGAGTAAGCTTTGGTCTTTGGAATAGTCCCACAAAAGCAACTGACGTTCAATATAAGTATCGTATTCGTCGGTCTCCTGAAAGTTGCATTGGTTTATTTGAGTTAAATCAAAACTCGGAATAGCCAACGATTCGGCAAAAAATAGTTCGGGGTGCTTACGGCTTTCTTCAATCACCGCATTTTTATCCACATCAATACCGAAGATCAGGGAGAAAAACTTCACCAGTTCTTTTTTCCCTTCGTCACCTCCGGCCATAGTTGCCGAAGTACCCACAGGAACTAATTGGTTGTTGTCGAGCGAAAGTTTTAGTTTCAATCGCCGTATCAGGTTGGCTACATCCGAGCCTTTGGCGCCATCGTAGGTATGCAGCTCATCGAGTACAATAAATTTCAAGAGCGAAGTATCCTGATAATTCTGTTTCCATAAGCTATTGAAACGAGCCTGCATCAACGAGAAATCCAACATTTTGAAGTTGGTAAGCAGAATATCGGGAGGCGATTGTAGCAGCGTGTCACGGTCTTCAATAATTCGTTCTTCCTCCATTCGGGTAGGGCGATTTTTGCCCTTTGCTTTTCCTTCGCCAATAAATAATCCTGCACGTATTTTGTCGCGCAACACAAACTCACCGTTGCTGTCTTTGAAATTGTAAATTTCCTTAGCCAAACGCCGTGCCTGATCGGTTGCAAGGGCATTCATGGGATACAGAATAATGGCTTTTATGCCGGGTTTTCCCATGTTTTGATAACAATAATCGAGTAACGGGAATAGGAAACTTTCCGTTTTACCCGAACCAGTTCCGGTAGTCAGAATTACCGGTTTAGGGTCGTTGTTTCGGGTAGATAATCGCTTGAATGCTTCGTATTGGTGTAAGTAGGGCTTAAAAGCTGGCTGAATTGTCAATACATCGTCCAGATTCAGGTCTTTATCTACCTGCTCAAACGGCAAGCGAATTTGGATATAGGGACCTTTGAACATGCCGGTACGCTTGTTGTACAGAAAATCCTCGAAAGCTTGCTCCAACTTTTTATCGTCGAAGTTGTAAGTGGCTTTGAGGTATTCTACTACCGCACTTTTAATTTCCTCTGCTTGTATTAATGATAGCATTATATATAATTTTGACCCCTAGCCCCTAAAGGGGGATTAAGTTAGTATTGAATTTTAAAATTGAAATTACACTTAAATCTTGTTTTTACTTTTTCACTGCTGCTTTATAAGCCTGATTTGGGTGGTTTGGATTGTCAGGAAATAACCTTTCTAATTTAGCACTATTTACAAGATTTGGTAAAATCTTATTTTGAATATATGCTGGACTTCTTTTTACTGTCAAAGCAATTTGCTCTATAGTCATATATTTTGACTTACAACTTTTTATAATCAAGATATTTAGTTGTTCTTTCGATAAATTTTTAGCTTTTTTCTTAATCGAGGTGTCAACCTTTTGCACCGAGGTGTCAAAGTTAGGTGTCAAGGTTTCGGAACTTCCAACTTTTTGCTCCGAGGTGTCAACCTTTTGCTTAGTACTACCGACCCGTTTCTCTGCCACATAAACACCTGATTTATAGGCATTAGTATCAGGCATCAAGGCTTCTGAACTACCAACCTTTTGTTCAGAGGTGTCAACCTTTTGCGCCGAGGTGTCAAGGTTAGGTGTCAAGGTTTCAGAGGTGTCAACCTTTTGTGCCAAGGTGTCCATATTAGAGGCAGAGGTGTCAACCTTTTGCTTAGTACTACCTACCTGTTTTTTTGACACATAAACGTCTGATTTAGAACCGATAATGTTGGGATTTGAAGTTTCAGAACTACCAACCTTTTGCTCCGAGGTGTCAAGGTTAGGTGTCAAGGTTTCAGAACTAGCAACTTCTCGCTTCGAGGTGTCCACATTTGAATCTGAGGTGTCCACATTAGAAGCAGAGGTGTCAAGGTTAGGTGTCAAGGTTTCAGAACTACCAACCTTTTGTTTCGAGGTGTCAACCTTTTGCTTGGAACTACCAACCTTTTTAACCATTTCCACATCATTTCCATATTCCATATTCAAATGATATGTTGTCCATCTACTTTTATTTTCAGAAATCAATAAACCTTCTTTGCAAAGCTCCTGAAGAATCTTGGTAATATCTGTTCTATGTTTATTAATAGAATCTTGCAGGCGATTGTTATTTACCTCGCCTTCAATTTGGCAAATAGCCAAAATATTCAATTCATCTCTACCTAAAGCATCCACTTTCCCGCCAAAAAGTTCACGAAGCGAATGTAATGTTTCTTCGGGGAGAATACTAAACTTTGGAAGATCAAGCAGTAACCTGTCCGGTTGTGATTCGATAATTAAATATGGACGGCGCCATTGTGCATATTCCCAACCGTAAATAATTTTGTTCACCCCACTGCCAGCTTTTTCAGCACTACCAATCATTAAAAATAATTTTTGTAGCGTTGTATTCCTACACTCACTTGTACCACCGTGGTAGTATTGCTTAATAGAAACTAATAAAGTACCGGGGTTCGAAAATCTATAATTATCAATTCGTTGCTCAATAACAATATTGTTTGGTGCTGAATAATCGGTATGAATAAGTGCATTGACAAAAGCTTCGCGCAAAGCTATGTGAGCCGGCGTTTCATCCTGCCGAACACCATCTTTAAGTTGAAAAGGTTTTGGCAAGCTCGATGCCAATTTAGGCCAAACCATACGATAAAACTGGAATAAGTTTGCTTCCCAATTGCCATCAGGATATATTCTATCTGTCCAACGTATTTCAGGATTAAGGCTTAACATTTCACGATAATCAGGGAAAAAGTTGGGGCAACATTCAGGGTCAATTATACTGTTCGTTTTACCAAACATCAGCATTCCAGCCAATGTGATGCCCTCATTCTTCGATTTGCGATCGACACGATAAGCACCTAACTGAGTAAGAAAATCTTTGTCCTCCAACGATAACCAAATATGTCCGGGACGATTAGAGGCAAAGAGCTGACGGTATTGACGAATGCTATTGGAGTCAAAATCGTCAAACGAATAACCTTCCAAAATCCGACTATCAGCTTGAACATGTAAGTCAGCATCGGCAATCATTCTACTAACTTCTTCCTTTGTACATTTATAATCACCCTCGTGATTGCGTTTATACGTATTTCCGAAAGGATTGGTAGTAATAAAAACAGGTCGTTGTACACGAATAGCCGATGGTATTCTGAACACAAGAAAATGATTACCTTCATATATTATTTCAATCAAATCCTTATCCGACAATAAATTTATGGATACTTTTTGAGGATTATTGGCATTATCCCAAAAAGCTTTTTTATAAGTGGCAATTTTATTAAGAGCTAAACCTTCTAATATAATTTCGTTTTTACGCTCTTTTACCCCAAGAACAATAATTCCTCCTTTTGAATTAGCAAAAGCGGAATATGTTTTCCAAAATTCATCGGGAAAACCACCTTCGGCCGATTTATATTCTATTTCGTCGGATTCACTCTCGGGTAATGAATTAAAAATGCTTGAAATAAATGGGTGCTCGTATAAATCAAATAGTGATAATTGTCTGTTTTCCATAAACTTATATCGTTTATAATATTTTTTATTATACTTGGAAATGAATAAATAATCTATGCTAATTTATAATTAATGCATTTACAATTGGCTATTTTTTGTCAATTGTTTTAAACGACCCAGATACGATTGCCAATAATTCCGTTTTGTTTTATCGTTTAGATAAGAGGCAACAATGAGTTTTTCAACTTCTGCTGATTTTGACATCATCAGCTCTATACTGTCCCAAAAAATCTTTTCACTTATTCCCGCAATCTCAGCTAATTTGGCAAATTGTACACTTATTTTTCCTTGCGCTACGTTTTTTGGCAATAGTCCATCTTCGAGTGCAAAATCTTTGTCCTCAATGTGAATTCGACTGTTCAACAGATCGTAAGCCGGACTTAACCGATAATCTCCCATTGGCGTTTCGAGTATCGAAAAGTTTTTAAAATGCGCATCCCCATTCGAAAACAAATAATTGAATATTAGTAGCTTTAATAATTTTGGAGCTTCCAATTTATATGTTGGCAAGTGCGCTTGCATCAATTGAAATAGCTCCGAATAATTTCCCAAATACTTATAATGTTCGCCATGCGTTTGTGGCGTGCGCCCAGCTAAGGACGCAAAATCATCCTGAGCCCGTTTTGTACCATCATCATTTACATCAAAACGCTTGGTAATGTATGCTGGAGCCCCATTTTTAAAGAATATCAATGCATTTTCTGCTGTTTCTATTCCATATAACTGACGGGCAATCTGCATAGTCAGGTGTTCGTTGGCGGGCATTTGATCCGGATTTTTCCCTGCACTTGGAATTGGTTTTAAAATATAAGTACCACGTTCTCCTTCATCGATTAATCTTAACTTGTTTTTATCAAGCAGAACAGAGAACTTTTCCTGTACGCCTGAAATCGACATTCGTTTTCTGTTTTGTTCAAAAAGTTCATCGGTCTCAGCATTGGATGCAGGTGAGTCGTACGGCAAAACACAATGCACCGCTTTCCCGTTAAAAACCCGTTTTAGGCATGTTCTGCTATACCCGTCAAAACCTTCAGCCAATGTGCCGGGACAATTCTTTATTGCTAACTCAATACTCATAACTGATCACTTTTAACTATTCTCACCGCACCAATGCTGTCAAATTTTGCAGTAGTCATCAATAAACCAAAATAATCATCCGTATCAATCCGATTCAATTTGCACACCACCTGCTTATTGGAGCCTTCGGGTAGCATGTTAAAGAAAAATGGGAATAAATATTCCGAATGAAAGGGCTGTTCACTCTTGGGCAAAGTAAGACTGATAGCCGGTTTGGCTTTGTCGGCCAACCAGACATCAAGGTAGCAAAATGTAAATGAACCATCATCGTGTTGGGTCAATACACCAGCTTCCCGGTCTTTGAATAATACTTTGGCTTCTCTCATTTGTTAGCAGCGATGTTTTTTATTGTCAGGCTTACTTCCATTCCCAGTACATCGGCTATTTTTTGCAAGGTAAGCAATGTAGGATTTCCCTTTCCGCTTTCAAATTGCTTCAAGGTGCGTAAACCCACGCCCGATAATTCGGCTACTGTTTCTTGTGTTACTTGCAACACTTCTCTACGTGCCTTTATTGTTTTTATTAATTCTGTATAGTGCATTGTATGTCTCTTTTGCTTGCAAATGTACAATAATTTTCAATATATGTAATAAAAAGAGTAATAAATGGCACTTTTCTGTGTAGATTAGTACTCTTTTTGTTTTAATTGATTGAATAGTGCGGTTTAATGCACTATTTTGCTGATTGTTTGATAATGGATTTGGTGAATTCTTTAATCAATATTTTTTTCATTTTCCTTTTCTGCCTGTTTACCCAACCATTTGTTACATGAATCTTAATAAGGAAACTGTAAATCAGGGAAACCACCTTCGGCCGATTTATATTCTATTTCGTCCGATTCACTCTCGGGTAATGAATTAAAAATGCTTGAAATAAAGGGGTGCTCGTATAAATCAAAAAGTGAAAGTTGTCTGTTTTCCATAACTTATGTCGTTAATAATAATTTAAAATAGCCATTAATTCATCGACTTAAAACCGGTTGCATAATTTTCCGTATCCATTCGGGGGCTAAGCGATAATCGTGTTGCAAATGCGTTGGTTTTTCCTTTTTGAGATATTGTTGTATTTTCTCTATCTCCTCAACGGCAACTTTGTCTTTGCCAATCGTTCGGAGTGCTTGTATGGC
>CAMDNO010000136.1 GCA_945902955.1 Porphyromonas cangingivalis | reverse complement strand
GAGAAACAAGCAAAAAGACTTATTAAGAAATATGCTTCTTTGAAAACAGAGTTGTTTTCTTTGATTGAAAAACTCAAAGAGAACCCATCTTATGGCACACCACTTGGACAAGATTGTTATAAAATCCGAATATCTATTGCTTCCAAAGGCAAAGGAAAATCAGGTGGTGCAAGAATTATTACTCATATTACTATAACCGACTCTACGGTTTACCTTCTTTCTATTTACGATAAATCAGAAAAGGAAAATCTTACTGATAAAGAATTAAAAGAGCTATTGTTGTTTATCAACGACTAACTTTCCAACCAATTCTTCAGCATTTGTTCTCCTTTTGGCGTCAGCACCGATTCCGGATGAAACTGAACGCCACGTACATCGTAGGTTTTGTGTGCCAAAGCCATAATCATTCCTTCATCGTCAACTGCTGTAATCGTTAGGCATTCGGGCAAAGTTGATTTTTCGGCAGCCCACGAGTGGTAGCGCCCCACTTCAATCTTTTTATCCAAACCATTGAAAAGCACATCTTCTTCCAATACCTCAACGATTGAACTGACGCCATGATGCACTTCAGACAGATTAATCAAAGTTCCACCAAAAGCCTCTGCAATGGCTTGTTCGCCCAAACAAACACCCAAAATAGGTTTTGTAGGTGCATAAGTGCGTATCACTTCCAATAAAATACCCGATTCGGAGGGAACACCCGGCCCCGGCGAAAGGATAATTTTATCGAAACGCGCAATTTCTTCCAACGCTATTTGGTCGTTGCGATGCACTTCCACATCAGAATATCCCAACTTTTTCACTGCATGTACCAAATTGTAGGTAAATGAGTCGTAATTATCAAAAACTAAAATGGAGATGCCTGCCCCCCGACCCCCTAAAGGGGGAGTTGAGTTAGCATCGTTTTGTTTATTTTCTATTATATGTTTCATATCGGAAAATTTTAATATTCAGTACGAATTTCTCTTATTCCCCCTTTAGGGGGTTAGGGGGCAGGTTATTTTCCCGCCATTTGTATCGCCCTTTTCAGCGCAGCCAGCTTGTTATTCACTTCCTGTAATTCACTTTCTTCGTCCGATTTGGCGACTACTCCCGCACCAGCCTGATAGTAAAGCGTATTGTTTTTACTTACAAACGAACGAATGGTAATGGCCTGATTCATGCTTCCATCGAAACCGATATATCCCAAACAACCTCCATACGGTCCACGATCGTGTGGTTCAATGCTATCAATCAGTTGCATAGCCTTGATTTTAGGCGCACCGGAAAGTGTTCCTGCTGGAAAAGTATCGGCAAAAAGTTTAATAATCTTGGTATCGGGTTTCATTTTTCCGCTTACACTCGAAACCAAATGAAGTACGTGTGAATAATACTGCACTTCGCGGAAAACTTCCACTTCCACGTGGTCGGTATTACGACTCAAATCGTTGCGTGCCAAATCTACTAACATGACGTGTTCGGCATTTTCTTTTTTGTCGGTGCTGAGTTTTTCGGCCAATTCTGCATCCTTTTCGTCGTTTCCTGTACGGCGGAATGTACCTGCGATTGGTTTGATAAAAGCCTTTTGTTTTTTAGCATCCACTACCAAATGCGCTTCGGGCGACGAACCAAAAATTCGGAAATCGCCGAAATTAAAATAAAACAAATAAGGAGAAGGATTTACCGAACGCAAGGTGCGATACAGCATGAAATCGTCTCCTTTATACTGTTGGTAAAAGCGGCGCGAAAGTACAATCTGGAACACATTTCCCTTGAAACATTCCTCCTTCCCACGAGTTACCATCTTTTTGTAATCTTCGTCGGAAATATCACATTTTTCGTCGCCCACAGCCGAAAACTCGTAAGTAGCAATATTGTTATTTTCAAGAATCTCCTCAATATCACTGATTTTCGAAGCTTCACCTTCAAGCAGATTCTCAATAATTGTCAACTCATTGTTGAAATGATTTACAGCAATAATGTATTTAAACAACACATAATGCAAGCCTGGCATACTTCCGGGAACTGTTTCGCGGGCTGCAAGTTTTACATCCTCGAAATACTGCACAGATTCGTACGACGAATAACCAAACAAGCCGTTAATACCTACTGGATTGTCGTTTTTTATCAGTTCCACCGATTTCAGAAAAGCATCGAAACGCTCAGCAACCGTTAATTTGCTCGTTACCGGAGTTTCAATTTTCGAACCATCGGGATATTCCTCTTTAATCATAAACTGATTCACCGAAATACCACCTATCGGACAAAAACCAATGTAAGAATAGCTGTTTTCAACGCCATGATAATCAGAACTTTCCAACAACACTGAATTGGTGTATAAATCGCGAATTTTTAAATATATTCCTACCGGCGTTTGTAAATCAGCCAGCATGGTACGAGAATTAACCCCTATCCCCTGAAGGGGGACTGAGTTACCTTTGTTTATTTTATTCATAAAAAGATTTTATTTAATTCTATGAGAAATTTCATTTTTTATAATTTGTAGTGTCGTTTCAATATCATTGAATACTTGTTCATTTGTAAAACGAACAACTTTTAATCCTAATTCTGCTAATTCGTTTTCACGATTAATATCATAACAATATTGTACTGGAATATTATGATACCCTCCATCAACTTCGATTATAAGTTTTGCTTTATGACAATAAAAATCAGCAATAAAATATAAAATTGGATGTTGCCGTTTAAATCTGAGTCCTTTAATTTTAATTTTCGGAAGATGATTCCAAAGGAATATTTCAGCATCTGTTTGATTGTCTCTTAACTTTTTGGCTAATTCAAAATGAATTGGTAAAGCTCCATAAAACATAGAATCCCTATCCCCTCCCGTCTCCGTCGGGATAAATTGCGGGGAATTGAGGATAGTGTCGCCTATAATATTTTCTTGAAAATCACTCATATATAAATGTAAATATTCATTATTAATCTTTCTTGTCCCCCTTTAGGGGTTAGGGGTTATCATTCTTGTTCCCCTTTAGGGGTTAGGGGTAGAAAAATGTTTCACATACGTATCCATATCTTTATCACCACGACCCGAAACGGTAAGAACCACAATATCGTCGGGTTTGAAAGTATCTTTTTCTTTTTTCAAGAGTGCCAATGCGTGAGCCGATTCTATAGCCGGAATAATTCCTTCCAATCGGGTTAGTTCAAAAGCAGCTTCTAGCGCTTCATCATCATTTACGGCATGCACTTTAGTTCGTCCTACTTTGGCAAAATAAGCATGCGCCGGACCAATTCCGGGGTAATCCAACCCGGCAGAAATAGAGTATGGTTCGGTAATCTGCCCATCTTCGTCCTGCATTAATAAAGTACGGAAACCATGAATAATTCCTACCGTCCCCACGCTGATGGTTGCAGCCGTTTCGCCTGTTTCAACACCGAGTCCACCCGCTTCGGCAGAAATTATTTTTACACGTTCATCGTTGATGTAATGATAATAGGTTCCCATGGCGTTACTACCACCACCCACACAAGCCATGAGGTAATCGGGATAATCGCGACCAATCTGTTCTTGTAATTGCCATTTAATTTCCTCGCTGATAACCGATTGGAAAAATCCAACCATATCGGGATATGGGTGCGGCCCAACCGTTGAACCGATAATATAAAATGAATCTGGATTGGAACACCAATAACGGATAGCTTCGTTGGTGGCATCTTTCAATGTCCAGTTGCCACTGGTAACGGGCTCTACCGTCGCACCCAACATGCGCATCTTCTGCACATTCAAGAACTGACGCTCCACATCGGTTTTTCCCATAAATACAATGCACTCCAAACCCATCAACGCACAAGCAGTAGCCGTTGCCACACCATGCTGACCGGCTCCCGTTTCGGCAATAATACGGGTTTTACCCATGCGTTTTGCCAACAGAATTTGTCCGAGCGCATTGTTTATTTTGTGAGCACCGGTATGATTCAGATCTTCGCGTTTCAGATAAATTTTAGTGCCGTATTTTTCCGATAAACGCGATGCAAAATAAAGTGGCGAAGGCCGTCCCACGTAGTTTTTAAGCAAATCGTAGTATTCAGCCTTAAACGATGCATCGTCTTTTATAGCATAAAAAGCTTCTTTCAGTTTTTCAACTGTCCCGTGCAAAATTTCGGGAATATATGCTCCTCCAAATTCACCGTAATAGCCGTTGTTATCAATACCCCCAACCCCTAAAGTGGAGTTGAAGTTAGTATTGTTATTTGTATTTTTTTCTTTGTTCATATACTTTTTAATAAACAGTTGTAATTTAATTCCCCTTTAGGGGTTAGGGGTCAAATAAAAAAAGGCTTATCGTGAGTTCCGACAAGCCTTTTTTGTAATATTTTTTTAATTGACAATATACAATATGTGGTTACATCTCACGGATTAGCTAATCTGTAAGTGCCACCACCAAAATTTAGTAACTGTCAAAATTGCGTTCATCTATTTCTTATTTATTTTCGATTGCAAAGATGCTAAATTATTTTTAGCTATGCAAGAAATTTATAAAAATTTCACTCTTCAACGGGAAAAATACCTTTTGTAGATTTAAAAAGATATTTAGTCATTTGCTGATTCGATTCAAACCCCAAAGCATAAATTATACTTGTTTTCTGTGTAATTTTCACAATCGTATCCGAATAAATACGTTCCTGTCCTTGATTCCAAAATAAATGTTCGGTTTCGAAAAGCTCACCTTGTATATTTGTCATGCGCACATTTCCTTTGAGCTCCCACAATTTCTCGTATTCGTTGAAGCGGGCATATTTACTGTGAATATTAGCATCTACTTTTAGGTTTTCGTCGAATTTTTCGAAATGTATACCTTCGGTAAATTCCCAATAGGGCTGTGTAGCCCGATCGTAAACTTCCCATTTTGAAGCCGAAATGCGATAACGAGTTACTCCAGAGTCAGAAATGACGGTAGTGATGTCTGTGGCTTTTAAACGAGGCAGTTTTGTGCGGTCGGTAACAGCTGCAATTTTGCCGGCTTCTACTTCTTTGCTACATGCTAATTGCATAAACAAAATAACAATCGTCAGCAAGGCGATTGTTATTTTGAAAAGTGAGTTTTTGGGCATTTGCATGCTTTTGTAATTTATGTTATTATCTACAAGTAGTTGATTCTCCAATCCATCCACCTACGAAGAATGAACTTCCTGCTTTTAACTGTGGTTGAAAGAAAATGTCATCTTTTGATGGAAAATAAGCACTATATGTACGGATTAAATCGTTAGCATCGTCGGCAACACTTGGGTCTACTTGTTTAGCTTTTTGAAATTTATCTACAGCCACCCAGTAAACCGATTTTGCCAAAACTGGGTCGTCGAAAATACCACGCGATTTCGCATACATACTACCAATTAATAAATAAGCCTTTCCGTTGCTTGGTTTAAATTCCAAAGAGTTACGAGCATATTCACGGGCACGCGACATGTTATTCAGCTCTTTATAAGTTATCTGAGCATTTGTAAATTGATATTCGGCTTTATCTTCAGCTTTAGTAGCTAATTTAGTAGCTTCGTCGTAAAAAGCAACAGCTTTTGAAAACTCTTCTTTTTTGTACGACATGGTAGCTAGGGCCGCAGCAGACTCTTCGGTAGGCTCAATTTTATAAAGTGCAACTGCGCCAGTAAAAAATACTTGTGAATCGATACAACGTACACGTTTATAAAGACCTACAATATTTGTAAGTACATCTTTGTTTGTGAGATTTTGATCTACTTGATCTTTGTACAATTTATCCAATGTATTGCAATCGGCAGCACCACTCTGGGCAAACAGTTGTTCTAACGCTGGTTTAAGTTGGATAGCACCTGCATTCGTTTTGAGCGCTGTATTGGCAATAATTTGGTCGAGTATTGAACTTGCTTTTGTGAAGTCAGAAATGTATTTTTCTGCATGTGAGGCGTCCGCTTTAAACATTCCATTCGAAACTATTAAAAACTGACGTATAACATCCAATTCGGAATTTTCGCCCATGCCATCAACTGATTTTTTGAGCCACTCGTAGGCTGGTTTTTTTGTTTCATCATTTTTTGCAAACTGAACATAGTCCAATCCTTTAAGTCCAAGAATCCACGCAGTTGGGTATCGGGCATCGTCGCCAAAATATTTAATACGATTATCATACATACCCATAAGCTTTTCAAAAACTTTAGTGTACGTTGCATCGTCTTTAGCTTGCGACAATTCCCATTGAACAATTTCGCGTCCGCGGCTATAAATAACTTTATTAGCTCCCGGACAGTCTTTGTAGGCTGCATTCCATGGTGTCAAAGCATCGGCATATTGTTTGTTCTTAGCCGATTCGTTAAATAAACTAATGTTGATGTTACACTCTTCGGTAACAACAGGTGTTTCGGGTGTAGCAGGCGTTTCGGGTGCTACTGGAGCAGCAAGCTCTGTTGCTACTTCTCCACTTTTACTTTTTTTGTCTTTTTTCGATTCTTTTTGAGCAAAACAGTTGGTGAAAAGTACCACACTGAAAAGAATCACTAATACATTTTTCGTTTTCATAAATATTTGAGCTTATTATTTTTATTATAATTTCCGTTTAAAGAACCAATTTTCATTTATCACCGCATTTAGTGTGAATTTAAGATAATCCTCACGAAGGGAAGTGCTTGTGCCAATTTTACCATATTCAAATGTTGCATTCAGTACCGATTTGCTATTACGTAACGGTAAGCCTAAACCAAAAGTTATGCCAAAATTTTTGGGAGGTAATTGTCCATTTACTTTATAATAGGAATCGGATGTGTATAAACCAAAACGATAGGTAACTCTATCAAAATACTTTCGACCTCTTATGTTTGGAATAAACTCAGTTCCAATTGCCAATCTCGAACGATTTGCAAGCGTATCAGTAACGCCCATAAACTTAACATCTGCCCAATTTTGAATACTATAATCTAATCCTACTGAGAATTGTTTATTGTTTTTGTAATTTAAACCCACTCCAAATGCTTCAGGCGTTTCAAATTCTTTAAATTTCAATTGTAGTGGTGTTGGCACATCAATAATGCTTCCGGTAGATTCGGAATAGGTAGCTTTTAATGGCGTTTTCATTTCGTAAAATGCTCCTATGGTAAAATCATGCTTTTTGTTGAATACACGATTGTATTGTAAACCATATCTGAAACGGAAGCTATTTACTTTAATAGAGTCGCGTTGATACGATGGAGTGAATTCTGTGTTGTCGAAAGTTAAATATCTGTTGTTGATATTGTTCCCAAACATATAATAGGCATTTACACCCAAAGATAAATGTTTGAAAAGCTGAATAGAGAATCCAGTATAGGCTTGATTAATACCACCTTGACCAAAGAAAGAACGCGTTGAAGTGATTGTGTCGGGATAAGCAACTGCATCTAAAATAGCAGTAGTCGAAAAATTATAGCCTGTAAACGAATAAGGCAAAACACCCATGCTAAAGCCTGTATTTTTCCAAAGTGGAAATTGCATGGTGATATATTCCAAATTTGCAGTTAGTTTTGAGGTGCTTGCATCGTTGTTCGAAAAACGCGAGCCCATCATTGTTACACCCATATCGAACATAAAAGTCATTGAATCCACAGCGCTGTAAGAGGCTGGATTAACTGTGTTTATTGAGTTGTGTGAGCGCGAACCTATTGCTACTCCACCCATCGCCCGTTGGTCTCCCGAATAATTATCGCTAATATCGCCAAGCCCATATAGCGTGTAGGGCGAATTGGTGTTGTTTTGTGCTATCGAAAACTCGCTAACAAAAGCAATAAAAAGTAGAAATAGAAGCTGTTTATTTTTTGACATTTATTTGTAGTATACGGTTCAGACCAATTAATACAAGATATTTTTCTGCAAAGATGGGACTTTTTAGCGTTGATACAAAGTAATTTGCGTCGCCGCCTGTTAAAAAAATTGAAAGTTCAGGATATTTAATTTTTAAAGCATCAAAATAACCATTTATTTCAAAAATAACGCCATTCATAACACCATTTAGCATAGCCGATAAAGTATTTTTTCCTAATAAACTAAAATTTTCGGAAGGCTCCACTTTCGGAAGTCGATTGGTAAATGTATGTAATGCTTTAAAGCGCATCCGAATTCCGGGAGCAATGTTACCACCATGATATACCGAATTTGCATCTACAAAATCGTAGGTGATAGCTGTTCCGGCATCAATAACCAACAAATCGCTTTTGGGTTTTAACGAGATAGCGCCAATTACAGCTGCTATTCTGTCTTTCCCAAGCGTTTCGGGTTGTTCGTACAAATTCTTGACCGGTAATCTAGTTTTTTCGTTCAGCATTATTAAAGAAGAAAATTTTTCTTTTAAATAATTCTCTAAATCAATATTTTCAGTCGATACATTACTCATTATACAAGCCGAAAAAAAATATTTTTCGTTTAAATATACTAACTCCGAAATTCCAAAATTGGTATAATTATCCGTAAAAATTAATTCATCTCCTCGAAATACGCCTACTTTCGTGCGAGTATTTCCACAATCGATACATAAATTTAATTTTTCGGTAGCCATTGAATTGTTAAAATTCGAATTGTTATTTATATTAACCATATTCAAGAACATCGGTTTTTATTAATGTTCCTAATTTTGGTTCAATTTTATAAATTATAAAATCATTTTTTCGATTGGTATTACTAAAATCCCTTCGGCTCCAAGCGCTTTTAGTTTCCCTATCACATGCCAAAATTGCTTTTCGGCAATAACTGCATGTAAGGAGCTCCAGCCTTCTTTGGCTAATGGCATTATTGTTGGACTTTTCATTCCAGGTAAAACTTGAATGATTTCATCTAAATTTTCTGAAGGAACATTCATCAGCACATATTTTTTATCCTCGGCCAATTGAACAGCTTCGATACGGAAAAGCAATTCGTCAAGAATACCTTGCTTTTCGGCAGACAAAACAGGGTGTTGAATCAACAGTGCTTCAGATGTCATTAATACTTCTACTTCCTTTAAGTGGTTAGTAACAAGAGTACTGCCCGAACTTACAATATCAAAAATTGCGTCGGCTAAGCCAATTCCGGGTGCAATTTCGACCGAGCCAGTTATGACATGAATATCAACTTTTATTTTTTTTTCGGCTAAATAATCTTTCAGAATTTCGGGATACGAAGTGGCAATCACTTTTTCATTGAACCACTCGATGCCTTTGTAATCGATTTCTTTGGGAATAGCTAACGAAAGACGGCATTTACTAAAGCCTAATCGTTTAGTTATTAAAGCATTTTTCTTTTTTTCGGCATATTCATTTTCGCCTACAATGCCTATATCTGCCACGCCATCAGCCACTGACTGTGGAATGTCATCGTCGCGCAAAAATAGTACCTCGAGTGGGAAATTACGTGCAGGCAAGAGTAATAATCGTTTGCCGGATTCGAGTTTTATTCCAGACTCAGAGAGTAGGAGCATTGTTTCGTCGTACAACCGACCTTTTGCCTGAACAGCTATTCGTAACATATATGTTTGTTTTTGAAATTTTAGGAGTGCAAAAATACAAAAAAAACGTTGATAATTGAGCTTTTAGAAACAAAAAAGTCCGTTAAATGAATTAACGGACTTTATCATGCGTCTGCATTTTAAGCCAGAGCTTAATTATTTTACTGAATCAACAACAGTTGTGTCAACTACCATTGTATCAACAACAGCAACAGTATCAACAGCAACAGAGTCAGTTGCAGGAGCTTCTTCAGCTGCTTTAGGAGCGCAAGAAGCGATAGCGATAGCTACGGCAAAAAATAAAAATACTTTTTTCATTTCGTTTTTAACTTTAATTATTAAACATGTTTTGTAATTCAAAATCGATGCAAAATTACAACATTTTTCGTTATTAAATCAAATACTGAATTATTTTTTTGAAGTTATTTCAAATTAATTTTTAAGTACCTTAATTTCAATGAGTTAAAATGTTAAATTGTTGGGTGTTTTTTCTTCGAAACGTTGAAATTAACATTATTTTCATTAAAAATCAATCGTAAATTTAATATAACTTGAATTGAATTGAAAATAAGGGAGGTGTAGATGGTTCTAATTGAGTTGATTCAATACGAATTTTATCTTTTCATAAGTGTTAATTGTATTTGGAACGAGCGGAAGCCGAAGTTTATTTTCGATAAATCCCATCAAAGCCAACATGCTTTTTACGCCCGCCGGATTTCCTTCGACGAAAAGAAGTTCAATTAATTCGGTAAAACGATGATGAATTTGCCTTGCACTATTGTAATCGCCTTCGAGTGCTAAGCGTACCATTCGGCTAAATTCGCGTGGAAAAGCATTACCAATAACTGAGATTACTCCAACTGCACCAAGTGTGATAAGTGGAAATGTAATGGCATCGTCGCCCGAAATAACCATAAAGTCGGCTGGTTTATTTTTGATAATATCGTCGATTTGCGAGAAATTTCCCGATGCTTCTTTAATAGCACAAATTTTTGGAAATTCGTTTGCCAAGCGTATAGTTGTTGATGGCAGCATATTGATTCCAGTACGTCCCGGAACATTATATAAAACGATGGGAATTGGCGAAGCTTTTGCAATAGCAGCATAATGTTGATAAAGTCCTTCTTGCGATGGCTTGTTGTAGTAAGGCGTTACAGAGAGTATTGCATCGACACCGTTCAAGTTGAGTTTCGAAATTTTTTCGACCACTGCTTTTGTACAATTTCCACCCACACCGAGCACAATGGGCAAGCGTCCGCCCACACATTCGATTATAAAACGGGCAACTTTATCCGATTCGGCTTCGGTAAGCGTTGGTGTCTCGGCTGTTGTACCTAAAACTACCAAGTAGTCTGTTCCGTTTTTAATTTGGTGTTCTACTATCCTCGAAAGCGCTTCGAAGTCAATGGATTCATCTGTTTTAAAGGGTGTAATCAATGCTACACCCATACCTGTTAATTTATTATTTATCATATATGATAATTGTGCAAATTCGTTGCAAAAATACGGATTTAATCGTTAGTTTGTATGCTTTTGAGGTAAAAAAACAAATGATTGTAAATTTGAATAGCTGTTGTATCCACCTCGTTAAGCAGGTTTTCCTCTTTAATTTGTTGCACATCAATGATCATATCGTACAATCCCGGAATATTTTGTGTACCTACTTTACAAGCGGCATTGGCATAAAGAGCAAGGTATTGCAACGGTTTGTTTTCATTTACCGATAGGTCAATTAATAAGTCGAAATTAAGTTCTTTAAGTTCGCGCATAAATGTAGCATTGGGTATTCCTGTAAAATCGGTATCTTTTTGATGTAAAATGCGAAAATCGGGTAAAATCGCGGTCGAAATTTCTTTTTTTTGTACAAAACCCCATGCCATTACTTTTTTGCCATCGTTATAAAGTGTTTGAATGAGTTGTTTTATTTCGTTATTTTTTTCGAGATAATCGCTTTCGAACAACAATATAATTGATCGCGCGCTTTTGTAATTAACAAAGCGTTTGTCTCGTTCATCAGTTTTTAAATGTTTTTTTAAACGCCTGTTGAACAAATAAAGAATAATTTTCTGAATAAAATTGTTCATGTGATATTTTTTATATCTGCAATACTATAAACTGTAAACTATGAACTATAAACTATCTTTTATATCTTCAAAGATGTCCTCCATTGCTTCCAATCCTACCGATATACGTATAGTTGTATCCATTACGCGCATGAGTTTGCGGGCTTCGGGTGTAAAAGTACCGAAAATGGTGCTTGCCGGATGTATTGCTAAGGATTTATTATCAAATAAGTTTGTAGCTCGTTTTATCAATTTCAGTTTATTTAAAAACGCAAAACAAGCCTCACGCGATTCCAAATCGAGCGTAAACATAGCCCCAGGATAATCTCCAAACTGTTTACGACTCACTTGGGCAAATTTATTTTCGCCCAATGTTGGGTAATTTACGCACTGCACTTGTGGAAGTTGCTCTACTTTTTTGGCCAGTTCAAAACAAGTGTGCGATGCTTTTTCGTACCGCAAGGACAGCGTTTCGAGACCGAGTGTTTGCATATACGCCACATGAGGAGTCATGTAAGCACCCATATTCCGATGAATTTCTTTGCGAAGCTTTGTTGTAAATGCCAAATCGCCAACTTCCTTAGCCAATGGAAGTAATTTGGGCGAATTCATCCAATTGTAGGTTCCGTAAT
>CAMDNO010000135.1 GCA_945902955.1 Porphyromonas cangingivalis | reverse complement strand
CAAATGCTTTATTTCCAAGGTCAGCGGGTTGTTGCATGGTATTTTGTGCAACGATTATTCCAGCCGACTGCAATGCCAACAGGCAAAGCAGATAACTATATTTATATATCTTCATATTTAAGTATTTGTGAGCCTTTTGCTTTTTTATTTACCTACACACCGAGCAGGAGTGTTCACTGTCACCCCAGCGACAAAGTGAATACAAGAACAAGGCGATTAGAATAATGAAAACAAGTAATTAAACCTACATCTTAGCTTTTGCAGCTTCTACCTTTGCTTTTTCCTGAGCACGATTTTCTTTGTGTTTAGCGTACTTCTCGTTGCCTAATGTTTTTTTCAACTCATCGTTTTGTGTTTTACGAAGTTCTTTCATTTTTACTTTGAAATCTTCACCCTTTGACGATAGTTGACTTTTGAGCTTATTGTAATCATTGCTTTGTTTTTCCAAAAGCACTTTTACTTTTGCTTTCTCAGCATCGCTTAAACTTAATTCTGTAGCCATTTTTTCAACTCGTTTGTCGATAACATTAGTTGTGTTTTTTGCTTTTTCTTGTGCAGATACAGCAAATGTAAATGCTGCGATGAGCATAAAAATTAAATACCTTTTCATAACAGTTTGTTTTTAAATTGATTTTTTGTTATTTTCAATATGCAAAGCATGAACTTTGCTTTTTGCCCGACATAAAGATAGACACTGCCGAGCCTCTTGGTTTATATTAACCTACGCCCAGCGGAGGTATTCCCCCGCTCGCCGTAGCATATACCTTCGCACAAGACGCTAATCGTAGTGTCTTTAACTACGATTGGTGAAAATAAGAGCTCCTGCTTTTAATATTATATTTGTTATAAATATGGGAAGCAGGATTAACTACTTAATTAGTTTTTTGTATTCTTGTGGTAGCCATTTCCATACTTCTTCTTGCTCCTTTTTTGGTTGTTTAAAATTCTTATGGAAAATGGTTGCTAATTCTGTTTTAAAGCCAATTATATCCAATGGTGTATACTTGTAATCAGATGCTGCATATTTGCCCCATTTACCACTATCACCAAAAACAAAAAAATGCTTATTCATAATGAATATAGTTTCAAAAGATATATCTGGAAAATTTTCATCACCATTATTTAGCTCTTCCCATGTAGTCTCTATTGGAAATTTAAACCTTAAATGTGGAAAATCAGCCTCTGTATTTCTTGTAAACTTGTTCTCTATCAACACAAAATATGTATCGCCGGCAATTCTCATACAATTTTGTAAAGCAGAATATTCCTCTTTACTAAACAATATACCACCTCTTTGTACTATTAGTTCAAAACTACTATTGAACATTAAATCAGGAATATCTTTTGACTCTGATTTAAAAATAATATTTTTTAGTGGTAGCCAATAGTTTTCCAAGTCATTATCACATAACCAATATGTGGATATAAATTCCTTCGATAATGATCTCAACTCTTTATCAACAATTGGATCATCATAAAGTTTTAACATCTTATTTAAATCATTATTCATTGTACAATTCGTATTTTAGTAATTTTACCTGCCTGATTAACTTGTAATGTAGGATATCCAGAACCACCAGGATATTTAGTAACTGTTGTTCCCCCGCTCGCCGTAGTGTAACACCTCGCACTGCACGCTGAGCGTATGGCTCTTGCCTACGCTCGGTTAAAATAAAAGCTCCCGCTTTTAATATTATATTCTAATATGCAAAGCGGGAGCTTTGCTTTTAACCCGACATAGCGAAAGACGCTATGCCGAGCCATTTAGCCTACGCTCAGCTGAGGACGAAGTCAAAGAGACTTCGCACAGCGATAGTGTATTGCTCAACACACTACGGCGAGCTGGGGGTATACAACCATCATTTTCTGTTTCCTGATTGTAAATAGACTTTGATTTACAATTTTTTACTTTGGCAACGCCAAATTTGATACATTACCCTACCTACCTTTGGATATCTGGAAGTATATAACTAGCTGTTGTAAAAAAAATAATTATTGAAGATAGACCATATATAAGAGAAAAAACGATGTATTTATTCTTTGTAGTCATACTACATGTATTATACTTCTCAATTATACTTTTTTTCTTTGAATATAATGTAAAATAATTAATCGTCATTAATATAATTCCAAATAATAGACTCAATATTGTATTATCGCTATTAATTGGAACACTTTCATGGTCTGCAAGATAAGAAACAAGTATAAATAGTGTTGCTAAATTGTAACCAATAAAAACCGTAATTATTAGATATGAACTCAAAGCTGGTGTTTTCACAGCCTTGAACTTACTTGAGAAAATAAAAAAACCATAAAATAACTTTTCTAACATATTTATTCAGAATTAATGTGAGTATTGAGGTAAAACAAGATTTGTATTATCCTTTGGACAGGCTTCTCTTTGATAGAGAGGTACATTTATTGGCTCGGGACTTACAGATTGTAGAAAAAGATAAACTACACCAATTTCGGGAACAAAAATTGAGACTAAACCTATACCTGTTTTGAGTGCTGATTCTGTTAAACTTTGTTGTCCTGACATATACTTTCCAGTATCAACAAATAAGTTTAAAGCAAAGCCCGCTGGACCACACACTGCTTTAAATTTTGAAGCAACAGCTGCTAAATTGGCCATTGCAGCACCACCTTTAAATATTGCAGAAATCGTTGGAACACCATTGATTACTTTACCTGAGAATTCAACACTTTTCTCAGAAACAGCGGTAATCGCAGCTAGTGCCTCAAGTTCTTTAATAAACTCATCTATATTCTTATTTCCATTCTTTGATTTATTTTTAAAAACTAATTCATTATTATTTGTTGGCAAATTAAATGTTGGCAAAGGTGGCGTTATTGTTGGAATCTGTGGTGTATTTCTATTTGCATTATCTAATAGTTGTTGGAAAAATAAATTATAGTTATAATTCTTAGGTGTAGATGCCGTTACTGTAAAATCTGGCAAAATTTGGTCATCAATCATTCCCGTAGGGTCTGTTCTATTCACAAGATTACCACTACACCACATATAAGGTGAAAGCCATGGCTTAACTTCGCTTAATGGGTCTTGTGTTGGAGTTCTACCAAGGGCTGGATAATACCAACGTGCCATACTATCATACTCATCTAACCCATGCATTTCCACAAACTCCTTCCCGTTGTATTTCTTTTGTTGCAAGTCAGGATAGTCGCTGTTACTACTTGCCCATGGCAAACCACTTGGATAATACTGAGTGCGTTGCGCCGTGGTATTACTATTCGCATTCCATACCTCACGGTTATTGCCTAAATGGTCGCGACGATAATAATTATAGACAGAACCAGTACTTGCATACAAATTAGAAACATAACCCTCGGGATTGTAAACCTTGTCTAAATCGTACTGATAATCACCTTGGTCATTTGAAAAACTGTACTCGATGTTTCCCGAATAATCCGTACCAGTTAACAGATAATTATTTAATGAACTTACATCCGTTGCTATTTGCCCTACGTTAAGAGGTATAGGAATCTGAGTTATTCGTGTAAAATAATCACTTCTTAACTTCTGCCCGCTGGCATCGTAAAGGTTGCGTATCTGATTACCATTTTTAAACTGAATAATCTCCGGCAAATTTAGCAAATTATACCGAATAGTAACTATATCACGGTCTAAATCTTTTGTGAGGTTGCCGTTGCCATCGTAGGCCATTTCGTTTGTTGCTCCGTAAATATGATTTTTATCCTGATATTCTTTAATGCTGTAGGAGTTTTGCGTATTTGCATAATCAAAAACACTTGTTATTTGATTGCCATTGTATCCTGGAGACGAAAAATAGTCTACCGTGGTATTTCCCGATTTTCGTTGGAAATAGTTGATATTACCATGTTTATCGTAACCAAAATCTTCGCTGTAACCTATTGAACTTGTAGGTGAGTTATAACCATTATAGGCTGATGCATATTTCAGGCGATTAAGATTATCGTAAGTGTACCTGTATGCATAAACTATAGGCGAACCATTTTTCCATGTCTGATAGGCTATATTACCGTTGTAACAAGCAGTAACCCCGGCTGGCAAACTACTGTTGTAAAACAATTTCTCCTCAAAACCGCCACTTTTTATACGCTCAGTCCAGTTGCGGATATTATAGTCGAATTCCTCGGTATCTGCTCCAGTATGGCGTTTCTTTTTACGAAGTCTACCAAGTTCGTCATACGCATCGGAAGCACTATTATCTACTAGTATTATTTCCGGCTTATCATTAATTTTATATTTAGTTTTTAGCAATCGTCCTGCATGGTCGTACTCGTGGGTGTACAGTTCGGTTAATGGCGAATTTACTGTTTCTGAAGTACTATGTTCTTTCAGGCTTTGTATAACCTGTCCCGGGAAGTTATACTGATTATACGTTATATCGTAACCACCTAAATGATTGGTGCTTCGGGTTTGCACCACACGCCCACGATAGTCGTAATACATGGCTGTAACAGAGTAATTACCCGAACCATCTAAATGATAGGTTCGCGTACCTGTCAATAAACCTTTGGCCGAAGTGTGCTGACCATCGTAAGGCGATAGGTTTACAAAATTAAGTTTGGTTTTAGTCAGCCCTGATAGGTTATTACGAAAATCGTAATTGTCGTAAAAGTTTATTGTAAGGGGTGTAGCATCTGCAAACTTATTGGTGGAGTATGCTCCATTTGTATAGGTTTCAACAATTAATTCGTCCTTATAGCTTGTTATAAGATTGTCGTGTACTGAACTTGACAGTGTGGTTGTAACGCCCGTAAATATAATACGTCCAAACACATCATACTTTGTTATCGTCCATTCCTTGGTAGTTTTTGCCCGCTGATTTCCATCCTGACTTAACACCATACGGTCGGCTTTGTCGTAGACCATGTAAATAGGTTCACAGCCGGGTAAACGTTTTTCGGTACAGTTTCCACGTGTGTCGTATTTATAGAGGTAACCGTATTTTTTCAACAAATCGTTATTATCAGATATCACTCCTGTTGCAGTTAAGCCGTCGGCTGCCAAAGGTGGTATTACATAAGTCAATTGTCCCAAGTCGTTATTAACATAATAGGTGTCCAAATTTTCTGCCTCATCTTTACTGCGTTTCAAAACTACCTGCCCAAGTTTATCTTTGTATTCTTCCACAGTTTTCTCGTCTTCGTCTTTCGACACGGTTTTGTAAAGTGTACCAGCTGTATAATTCCCCTCTCTTTTCAAATCGCCATTGTTATCTACATGGAAATAAGCAACTGAACCGTCGTTGGTTTCGTAAAAAGTTCTATTTCTTTTGATATTTAAATACCAATCATTACCTGCCCCAAATTGCTCTTTAACCCTATTAAGTGGCGATGCTTCGTAAACAATGGTGCTATAAGGTTTCTCGGAACTTCCATACTGATTTGCTGCTTCGGTTTTAAAAGCTGCTAAATCTACATAAGCACCATTATTCCCGGCTTTGGGTATAGGTAGCCATTGAATGTTTTCGCGACCTGCTCCATCGTATTCGGTGTATGTAGCAAGGTCTTTTTTCTCCGTACCCGGCCCAATGCCCCGTTGTACGGTTTGGATGGGTCGTCCCAATCCATCGAAGTAAGCAATGGTTTGTAAACTTTCGTTTACACCCAATCCGCTTACATCGCTTGTGGCTACAGTTGGGGTTATTGTTTGTATATAGTTTGTACCTGTATTGGCTGCACCTGCTACCGCACTACCGTCATAAAGTCCGGTTGGTGGTAGTGGTCGAATTCCTCTAATAGAGGTGGTTATATTTCCATTCTCACTTTCACTAAAACTTTCCGAAACCACATAATAAGTGCCTGCGGGAAGGTCTGAGATATACAAATAAGAGTTGTAAGGATTGACACAAAATTCATATTCCCAATCATCATCATTACTATATATTTCTTCGCCTGATGCATCTAATACATGTAAATAAGTGTCGGACACAGCCGAGCCACAATGGTCAATAGCTATGTCCATTGGACTTGCGAGCGTAAATTTATAAAACACATCGTTTGAAGTTTGCCCTTCAAAATTATTGACATAATCGGCGGTGTTTTTTGTGTCGGAGTATTCAAACGAATGGGCTTTACTTCCTAGCTGAACAGGCGTTGCCATACTGGAACCAATTTCGGAATAAGGACTAATTCCCCTTATAGTAGTGGTTATGTTTCCATTATCCCAATATCCTTCCGAAACCACATAATATGTGCCTGCTGGGAGGTTACTTAAATATAAATAAGAGTTCATTGGATTTGAACAGTATTCATACTCCCAATCATCATCGTTTGAAAATAGTTCGTTACCAGAAGCATCCAGCACATGTAAATAAGTGTCGTACAATTCTGAACCACAATGGTCTATAGCAACGTCCATTGACCGAGTAAGTGTGAATTTATAAAACACATCATTCGACTCTTGTCCCCAATAATCGTTGGTATAATTTACAGTGTTTTTTGTGTCGGTATATGTAAATGCAAATGCTTTATTTCCAAGGTCAGCGGGTTGTTGCATGGTATTTTGTGCAACGATTATTCCAGCCGACTGCAATGCCAACAGGCAAAGCAGATAACTATATTTATATATCTTCATATTTAAGTATTTGTTTATTGTTGGTTAGCATAATGATAATCGTACTTTTGGAGAATCTTTTTTTCGCCGTTTTCGATTAAATAGGTTTGCTTTAAACGATTGAAACTGTCGTATTCGTAATAAGTGGTTACACCACGGGGGTCGGTTGCCGAAGTTATGCCTACAAGAGCTTTGTAGGTGTAGGTGGATGTGAATACGCCTTGCGTTACTTGTTTGGGATATAACATTTTGCTATCCCAAGTATAATTGATGGGTAATTGACCTACCTCGGTTATTTTGTTTAGTCGGAGAAGATTTGAGTATTCAAATTCCGATATTAATGACATTCGAGTATCATAAATTAAATTGCCATTCAATACGTTTGCAAAACTATAATTGCTTACTGGATATGGTATTTGCAATGAAAGTTTTCTATAGGGTGCCGATATGCTTGATAGAGTGCTTATGGGTTTATATAGTATTAATTCAGATCCAGTATATACTCTCAATCCACCATCAATTATACCGTGAACAACTTCAACAGGCCTTGATATAATGTTTCTATTCACTAAGTTCATATATCCCAAAACATAGTCGTTACTAAAAGATGTATTCACTCCAATAATCTGGTCGGGATATTTATATTGTTTAAAAATGTACCTGTTTTTGCTGTCTAAACTCTTTTCTTCGATTATCCTGTTTTTTGTATCATATTTATAATACGTAATGTTATCAACAAGTTCTGAATTCCTCATTTCTGTATTGCTTCTCCAACTTACTTGCATTGGTGCATAATATACCTTTTTAGCGATACAGCTATTTTGGAAATTTTGAAGTGTTACGAAGTAGTTATTTGAGTTGGTTAAATTATTGTTTTCGTCAATTTCTTTGGGTGTATCAATTATTAATAACGAATTTCCGGTTTCATTTATGTTCATATAAGCATTTTGCTTAAAATAACTTATCTGTTTCGCATTATTATATCCAGTCTCTTTTATTAGTTTCCCCCTTTTAAATGACATTGAGCTATATCCATACTGATAAAGAAAAAGCAATTTAATATCAGTTTCATTAACACTTGAATTTGACAAATGTGTATCATTGTTATAAACATAATCAGAAAAATTCAGGTGTTTATAGCTTCTCTGCCCTGTTAAATTGTCAATTGTAATTTCAGTAACTTGACCGTAACCAATATGACAAGGCTCTATGTTATAGATATTTTGTCGATCTGTTTTTATCCACTTTGGATTTTGACCCAAATAATTTATTTTCAATGAATTTGTAAGTAAAATTCCCGAACTATTAATTGTTGAATGAGGTGATCTTAAGATAGGGTCACAATCAACTATTGTTACTTCTGATTCTTGATCAGTAAATTCATTAATGCAGCCATAACCTCCATTCCCACTTCCAGTAGGATATCCTTGTTCATCGTATGTTTGCAATTTCATTTCGTAATCAAATTTGTCAGTATAATTATATATTTTACTTCCAGTTAAATTTATTCCTTCGTAGTTTTTTACACTTTTAATTCTAGCTCCTCCCGTGACCGTCGGTACTGTTTCGATTAATTTATGACTAATTTGATCCTGCTCATCTATACGACTTAGCGAATAGTATCTCTTAATTCCATAATCATTTTGTTCAAATTCAAAAACGGATTTTCCACTTGTAGGATAAGTTACAGAATGAATAAGCCCTTGCAGTGAGTTGCTTTTCCAAAATCCATAATCATCAACATCTGACCTTGTTATTTGCATTGGATTAGGATAGGAGGTTGGATGTATATAATCAAACGAATATTTATCCCCACTATACAACTTTATATCTTTTAAAAATCGATATCCCCATTCTGTATTTCCTCCAAAATACTCATAATTAAATGCAGAGTTTATAAGTGTATCATTATCAATTTTACCGACAATGGATTTTAATTGATAATTCTTATTTGAGAAATCTCCAATTTCATAAAAGAATCGTTTTTGTTCAATTTCATTGTTGAAGTTCAAGTTGAAATTTATATCGGGAATTGAAATGCTTTTTAGAACAACTGATTTAACAGCATTTTTACTATACTTGTCGCCAGTTTGTAAAGGGCTACGCTTTTTTGTGAATAACCATATTGGGTCATCTTTTTGGTAAACAAATGTATTGTTTGTCGATTTCATATAATTAAACTCAACTACTCTTCCATTAGGTGCTATGATTTTTCGTAAATACCAACTATTTATTGTAGGTGTGTTTTGTTGATGATTTGTATTGTCTGCTGGCTCTCCATTTGTACCACATATTACATCAAGAGTAAATTCTATTGAGGTCATATCTCCACCAAAAAAATATTGATATCCATTCACATCTGTTATTTTTATTTCTGATATTTCATTTCCTGAAATATCTAAATATTTACGCATTACTGGTTGAAATCCTTGCATCTCTGACAAATCCACTTCGACTTGTGCATCAGACATCATTTTAACTTTGCCATCGTTTCCTACAATAAAGCTACCTGACTGTCCATTAAAATTAAAATTGAACATGTCTGGCATATAATCAAAATCTGAATTCCCGTTAATTAAAAACGTTTTTAAAGGGGTTAATGTACCAACTGTCGGACTCATATTAAATATATCATCTTTATTGTAAACAGAAATTCTACTTTGAATTATAAAACCATTACAATGATTATATTCCAAATTAACGGTTTCTTTATAGTCATCTGGTATAAGATAAACTTCTCTTGTAATACATCCTCCTGCAATTAAAGTCCAGTTTAGTCCTACTGTTCCCGCATGTTTCTGAGGTTGAAACCCTCCTGAATTATAGGAAACAGATACTGGTATATTGAAATCAGGGTCTTTAATATCATAAATGGGGATAGCTAAATTAAGCTTTCCATTATATAATGAAACTGGAATTTCCCCTTGTTTAATTATTTCTGCTGCTTGTGGTGTTGAATGTTTGTACTTTTCTTGTGATTGTACTATAAAGGTTGTACAAATAATAAATATAATAATAATAATTTTTTTCATATATATATTTTGACTTTTATTTTTTTAAAATTATTCTCTGCATTATCATATCATCCACATGAACATATACAGTATAAGATCCTGTCATTAAATTGGACATTTGGATACTACAATAATTATAGCCTACGGGCATATCCTGAGGTGTAGTTTGTTTTACAGGGATACCAGCATTGTTGTGAACCGAGAACCATATTTTGGCGGCGCGGGTCAGTTTGTAATTGATATACAAATTACTTACAACCGGATTGGGAAGCATTGTGGCTTCGGTAAATACAGCTTCTGCGCCTTGTAAGGTTTCAGTATTTTCAGGTATCGAGTCGGTTTGTATTTGCGATGTTTGTAATTCGGGAGGATAGTAGAATGAAGTAGTAAATACCGTTGTATCTTTACCTTGTTCGCCTTGTTTACGAGCTTTCTTTATCAAATTGGTTTTAACGGTTTCAAACACCGGATATCGCACTCCTTCGGCATACCATGCGTAAGTATCAAGAGTCATTTCAATACTATCACGCCCGGTTTGGGTGTAATAGCGTAGCGTGTGTACTCGCAAAGCACGTTTCACGGTTTCGAAGTCGGGTAGCAGCAGTTCGCCTTCGGCATCAGCTTCCACACGAGTGTAACCCTTTACTTTCAGGTCGAGGCGATGGCTGTATTGTCCTGTGCCTTCGAAGTTACTACGTAGCGTATCGCCATATCCAAACGGAAAGCGAAGTTTTAGTTCGGGTTTCAGGTATTCCATAAGCGTTGTGGAATTCTCGAAACCAATAGCCCAAAGTGAGTCCCGCTTTTGAGAGTAATAGTATCGGGTATTATGTTCCATGCCGCAGAGCGTATCCATACGGGTACTGTCGGGGATAAAGTAATTGAGTTTGTATTCCTCATTTATAGGTTGCAGGGTACGGAAGTCCCACGTAAGTTCTTTGCCCGCGCTGCCAGGGTCTTTAAATTCTACCTGCTGTTTTACAATACGGTCGGCAGCTCTGTAGGCATTACGGTCGGTTGTGAGGCGGTGAGTTTGTGCTTGTACGCTACTTAGCATAACAAGCAATACCAAACAAATTCTAATTTCTCTCATAATACTATTTTTAAAGATTTTATTCTCTCGCAAAGCCGCAGTTATAGTTAATCCTTTTATGAATAACTTTCTTTGCTTCACTACTTCTTTGCGAGAGTTTTTTATTTACCTGTTTATTTCACTTCTCCATCCTCAGCCTTAGCAGCCACTTTGGTGCTATACACCGCTTTGGCTATTTCGTCGAGCTTGGCATAGAGCTCTTTCCAACCGGGTTGGCTGCTCATGGCTTTTATCAGGTTAAAGTAGTTGCGCAGGGCTGCTTCTAAGTTTTTACGCATAGAGGTGGCCGATTCCATTAGGCGCAGTTCGGAGTTTTCGCCCGCAGTTTCGTTAAACAGCTTTTCGAATTCCGTTTGAGCCGCTTTCAACTGAGTAATGATAGTTGCAAGTTGCATTTGCTCTATTTTTGCAACGTTGACTGCTAAGTCCAATTCTTCGAGCAGCTTTTTTAGTTGTGCTGTTTCTTCGGCGTATTTGTACCGGTCGAGCGCAATATCATGCTTCTCGATAATGGCATATATTTCCTTTGCCGATTGATAATAGGGCGAAACTGCCAATTTGGAATGCCCCACCAAAATGTTTTTTAATCCACCAAACAGCGTGTCGCGTTTTTTGTCGGCTTCGGCCAACAACTCACTTTTCCCGCTAAAAGTTTTCTTTACGTAAACAGCATCATACTCGTTGTACACTGCCTGCAAAGCCGTAAGCAAGGGATTGTTTTTTACTACTGCAAACGCAGCTTCGTCCGATACAACAATGGTTCGTTGGCTCAAAGCTGCCAGTTCCTTGGTACTTAATTTCCCGAAATTCATTTTCATACGAAAAATTTGTTTTTAATGTTAAACATGATTTATTTAGGTGCTTATGCACTTTTTTCTGCTTTATTATTGAAATACCTTAGCGCTCACGAACTTTTAGTTGCTACACTATTGAATTGCCTTATCGTTCGTAAACTATCAGGTGTTTCACTACTGAAATATCTGAACTCCTTTAAACTTTTTGTTGTTTCAATATTGAAATAACTTATCGCTCCTAAACTTTTTGTTACTTCACTATTGAAATGTCTTAGTGTCCGAAAACTTTTTGTTGCTTCATGCTCGAAATAACTAAATGATTTTTATTCTATAATTATTCCAACCATTTTCTGACACAAAGTTAAATACTATATTTTTATTATACAAAAAAAATATCTATACAGCACCCGTTTTTTAACAATGTTAATTCGCTGAAATACTGCACCTTAGCAATTGTTAAAAAACTATTTTCTATACAGGCACTTTTTGGGGTCAAAATTGGGCTGTTTTTGGGCAACCTAAAATGAAAGAATGCTTCTATTTATCCCCGCTCGCCGAAGCGTAATATCTCGCACTGCAGGGCGAGCAGGGGAAAGATGGCACTCTGTGAAAAATAAAAGCCCTGCAAATATCTTTTGCAAGGCTTTTATTATGAATACTTTTTTAGAACTAATCTACATAGATTGCTGCGAGCGTACAGTTGCAAATAGCAAACTAATGAGTTGATCAACCGTTTTTTC
>CAMDNO010000134.1 GCA_945902955.1 Porphyromonas cangingivalis | reverse complement strand
AGTCCAATCAATCGTGGCTGACTGTAAGTACAAACGACAGCATACTTACTTTGACTGCCGAACCCAACCCTTCGGATACCATACGAAAAGCAAGCGTTACAGTAACTTCACCTGGTTTCGATTCACAAACCGTGGATATAACTCAGGCGGCTGCACCCCGAGCAGTTACTGCCGGCGGTCTTTCAACTCTTCTCACTGCCAACGAGTTAAGTACAATAAAAGAGTTGGCATTGATGGGAACAATGGATGCGCGCGATTTTAAAACCATACGTGATAATATGCCGGCATTGGTTAATTTAGATTTGAACGCAGTGAATATTGTTGCATATCAAGGCAAAGATGGAACAGCAAGAACTGGTTTAAATACCAACTATTCCGAAAACGAAATTCCCAGAGAAGCATTTACTTATTATATTAAAACTGTTATTTTACCTGAAACCACAGTTTCAATAGGTAGTTATGCATTCGGTAATGCCGGCAATTTAACTTCAATTGAATGGCCATCGCAGTTAAGATTAATAAAAGATCGTGCTTTTTTTAGCTGTGTAAAATTACCGTTAATTAGTTTCCCCGATTCGCTTATTTCCATAGGAGAAGCTGCATTTCAGGGCTGTACTAACTTTATCGGGGAGTTGATGTTACCGTTAAAATTAAAGAAAATTGGTACAAGTGCATTTTATGAATGTTCAGGACTTACAGGGATATTGACAATTCCTGTGTCTGTTGATTCAATTGGCGGAAGTGCATTCACTTATTGCTATGGATTGTCCTCGTTGGTAATTAAACCTGCTGATCCAATAATTGGTGCATATTCATTCTCAGGCTGCTCGGGGTTGAAATCAATTACTTTCCCTACAACACTTACAGCTATTGGTGTGGGTGCATTTATTTCTTGTTCAAATCTAAAAACAATATCCCTGCCACCATCATTAAAAACCATTGGAGCAAAGGCATTTGGGAGTTGTATGGGACTTACCTCCATCGATTTTCCGCCATCACTTACAACACTTGGTGAATCCGCTTTTACAAATTCCGGATTGACCAATGTAACCATACCTGCTACTTTGACAAATATTGGTACTTCTGCATTTTCATATTGTAAAAGTCTCAATTCCGTTTCATTTCCTTCAACTCTGAAAAAAATATCTGACGGTCTGTTTGCATATTGTTCAAGTTTATTTCCAATTATGTTGCCTTCAGAATTAGAGATTATTGGAAAAGATGCTTTTAATAGCTGTACTGCATTGACTAATATCAACTTTCCGGCTTCACTCACTACAATTGGCGATTATGCTTTTCAGTATTGTGCGGGCTTAACAAATATCACACTTCCCAATAAACTTATTTCAATCGGATCCAGTTCATTTTTATCATGTACAGGATTGACTGAAATTGTTATCCCTAATTTAGTTACGTCTGTCGGAAGTAGTGCTTTTAGCAATTGTACCGGATTAAAAAATGTAACTTTTGGAAGTTCATTAACGGGGATTTCCGACTATGTTTTTTATAGTTGTTCGGGGCTTAATACTGTTACAATACCCAATACCATTAAATCTATTGGATCTAATACTTTTAAATCGTGTACGGGGCTTACAACAATAATAATTCCTAATACTGTCACTTCAATTGGTAGTGAAGCATTTACTTATTGTAGTAGCTTGAACAATGTTACAATCCCAAATTCAATTACTTCAATTCAATCGGGAACATTTAGTTATTGTACAGGGATGAAAAGTATAACTATCCCTAATTCTGTTCAAACTATTGGATATGCTGCTTTTTCACATTGTACGAGCTTAAACAATCTCACAATTCCCAATTCGGTAACTGTTATAACCGATGCAGCATTTGAATATTGTAGCTCACTTACAAGTATTGCTATTCCAAGTTCAATTACCACGCTAAAGTACAATAGTTTTGCACGCTGTACGAAACTTAGTAACGTAACAATACCAAATTCAGTTACTTCAACAGAAGCTTCTGTTTTTGCATATTGTACTGCACTAACTAACATTACACTTCCCACTTCGCTCACCAATATCGGTTACGATTTGTTTTCATATTGCACCGGATTAACCAGTATTATAATTCCAAATTCTGTAACTATAATTAATAGAGGGGCTTTTGAGTCATGTAGCAATCTTAAAAATGTTACAATTGGTAATTCGGTGAAAACCATTGAAGATGTGGTGTTTAAAAACTGTAACGCCTTACTTAGTATTTCGATACCTGCATCTGTTACGTCGATAGGATCGTCTGCTTTTTCATGTTCAGGGTTAAATTCTATTTATGTTTATTCTCAAACTCCAATTTCAGTTTATAGCTGGATTACAGTTTTCGATAATGTGAATAAAAGCACTTGTACTCTTTATGTGCCTGCAGGTACTAAGGCATTGTACAAATCTGCATACCTCTGGCAGGACTTCACCAACATTATTGAAATGCCAACAGCAGTTCCTGCATTATTGGATGAAAAAATCAATATTTATCCAAATCCGATTACAGAATCGTTTCAAATACAAGGAATTGAAGGTATAATTAGCATTTCTATTTACGACATGAATGGTAAAGCGTTGCTTCGCAAACAAGTTCAGGTAAATGAAAATATCTCTGTTAGCAATTTCCCAAAAGGAATATACCTTATTCGTATCCTCACGAATGAAGGAACAATAGAAAGAAAAATTTTAAAAGAATGACTATAAAAAATATTTATAACACCCCGCCAAGCTGAACTCTTGACGGGGTGTTGCTTTTTTTCCTCTTCCGAGCACTATCCGGACAATCAGATTGTGGTTCAAAATATTATTTTAAGCGTTTTGATTACCGAAAAATTTCTGTAATTTTGTATCGCTTTCTCAAAAATATAAAACAATACATCCAAACTAATTATTTCATGGCAAAACCCTTTATTTATCAAGATCCATTCTCAATGGGAAAAGAAAAAACCGAATACTATCTACTTAGTAAAGAGCATGTTTCGGTATCGGAATTCGATGGTCAGGAAATGTTGAAAATAGAACCCGAAGCGCTCACAAAATTAGCTCGTGCTGCTATGCGCGACTGTTCGTTTTTGCTACGTCCCGAGCATCAAAAACAAGTATCAGCCATTTTGGACGATCCCGAAGCCAGCGAAAACGATAAATTTGTAGCCATTACCATGCTTCGCAATGCCGAAATTGCGGCTAAAGGGGTACTTCCTTTCTGTCAGGATACAGGCACAGCTACCGTTTATGCAAAAAAAGGAAACAATGTTTGGACAAACGGCGACGACGAAGAGGCGCTTTCACGTGGAATTTACGAAACTTACACCGAAGAAAACCTCCGCTACTCGCAAAATGCTGCGCTTAATATGTACGACGAAGTAAATACGGGCACCAACCTTCCGGCACAAATCGACCTTGTAGCTTCGCACGGAAACGAATATAAGTTTTTATTTATAGCAAAAGGTGGTGGCTCTGCCAATAAATCCTATCTTTTTCAGGAAACAAAAGCGTTGTTGAATCCCGCTTCGTTGGAAAAATTTCTGACTGAAAAAATGAAAACCTTGGGTACAGCTGCTTGTCCGCCTTACCATATTGCATTTGTAATTGGTGGTACTTCGGCCGATGCTTGTATGAAAACAGTGAAATTAGCTTCTACAAAATATTACGACGAATTGCCAACCGTGGGCAACGAACTCGGTCAGGCATTCCGCGATGTGGAAATGGAGCAAAAAATTCTAAAACAAGCACAAGCTTCGGGTTACGGAGCGCAGTTTGGTGGAAAATATTTTGCTCACGACATTCGCATAGTACGCCTATCACGTCATGGTGCTTCGTGTTTTGTAGGTATGGCTGTTTCGTGTTCTGCCGACCGCAATATTAAAGCAAAAATTAATAAAGATGGACTTTGGATTGAAAAAATGGAGGAGAATCCGGGCAAATACATTCCTGAAAACTTGCGCAATGAAGGAGAAGGCGATGCCGTAAAAATTGATTTGAACCAACCAATGAAACATATTTTGGCTGTGCTTTCGAGCTATCCTGTGGCAACTCGCCTATCGCTTTCCGGCACCATCGTTGTTGGGCGCGATATAGCTCATGCCAAACTCAAAGAATTAATTGATGCTGGGAATCCGTTACCACAATATGTAAAAGATCACCCAATTTATTATGCAGGCCCTGCTAAAACGCCCAAAGGAATGGCTTCGGGCTCGTTTGGTCCAACAACTGCCGGTCGTATGGATTCGTACGTTGATTTGTTTCAACAATATGGTGGCAGCCTAATAATGATTGCAAAAGGTAATCGCACACAGCAAGTTACCGATGCTTGTCAGAAATATGGCGGTTTCTATTTAGGCTCAATTGGTGGTCCGGCTGCCATTTTAGCCGAGCAAAATATCAAGCACGTTGAATGTTTGGAATATCCCGAATTAGGTATGGAAGCTATTTGGAAAATTGAAGTTGAAAATTTCCCTGCGTTTATACTCGTTGATGATAAAGGAAATGACTTTTTCAAACAACTGAAATCGACTGTGATTTGCTAAAAAAGAAGCGAGGGCATAACTTTAAGTTACGCCCTCGCTTCTTTTAACTACTTATCGAATTAACACCAACTTTTTTTCCGTTGGTTTTCGTCGATTTCCTTTTCCGGGGTTAATGTCCGGTCGTTTATTTGCATTTTTTTGGGCTTTCGAATGCGAAATTCGATTGTTTTCAACCGGTAAATTTTCGGCAGGAAAAGGATGTTCTTTTACAACTGGAATTTGAATAGAAATTAATTTCTGAATATCACGCAAGTACGGAAACTCTTCCACATCGCAAAACGAAACCGCTTTGCCATCCAGCCCTGCCCTACCCGTTCGCCCAATGCGGTGAACATAAGTTTCCGGCACATTCGGAATTTCGTAGTTGATAACCAAATTCAAATCGTCGATATCAATTCCACGAGCAGCAATGTCGGTTGCAACCAACACGCGCGTTGTTCTGTCTTTGAAGTTCCGCAACGCATTCTGACGTGCATTTTGCGATTTATTTCCGTGAATGGCTTCGGCTTTTATATTTGCTTTTACCAAAAAACGCTGCACTTTGTCGGCGCCGTGTTTGGTTCGGGTAAACACCAAGGCGGTGGCAATTTTCTTGTCCTGAAGCAAATGTATCAGCAAATCCTTTTTATTTGCAGCATCTACAAAATACATTTCCTGCTGAATGGTTTCGGCAGTGGTCGAAGCAGGTGTTACTTCCACTTCATCTGGTTTTGTGAGTATAGTTCCAGCCAATACGCGAATTGATTCGGGCATTGTTGCCGAGAAGAACAGCGATTGACGTTTAGCAGGAATCAATTTCAACAGCTTTTTAATATCGTGAATAAAACCCATATCGAGCATGCGGTCAGCTTCGTCTAACACAAAAATGCTTAAATCAGACAACTTCACATAACCTTGCGTTTGCAAATCGAGTAAACGTCCGGGAGTAGCTATCAGAATATCAACACCTTTTCGTAGTTCTCCAACCTGCTGACTTTGTGGCACACCACCAAAAACTACTGTATGACGTAAGTTCATAAACCTGCCGTAAGCAGCAAAACTTTCGTTTATCTGAATAGCCAGTTCGCGCGTGGGCGTTACAATAAGGGCTTTAATTTTGCGTGGCGAGCGGTCACTACCTTTGTTTTCGTGCAACAATTGCAGAATAGGAATAGCAAAAGCAGCCGTTTTACCAGTTCCTGTTTGTGCACATCCTAACAAATCGGTGCCTCGAAGTACAATAGGGATAGAAATTTCCTGAATGGGAGTTGGCTGGCTGTATCCTTCGTGTTTTAGAGCATTTAAGATCGGCTCTATAAGATCTAATTGATCAAATGTCATAAAATATTTAGCGAATTCTGTCCTCTAAAACCGTAAAAAAAATTCAAACGCACGGAACAAAATTCGCTACAAAGATACGGAAATAAAACGGGGAATCAAAGTTTAACGCCAAAAGCCAAATCGCCGGCATCGCCAATTCCGGGAATTATGTATGAATGATCATTCAGCTCGGGGTCGATAGCCGCTGTCCAAAGCGTAATTCCTGAGCCTGCAAAAGTTTTCTTCAGGTATTTAACTGCCTGTTTACTTGCAATTACAGTGGCAATATGTACATTAGCAGGTGTTCCTTTTGTGAGTAAAGCACCATAAGTAAGCTCCATCGAACCTCCGGTTGCCAACATAGGATCTATGATAATCAGCGTTTTACCAGTTAAATCGGGCGATGCTATGTATTCGATATAAATATCAAATTTCAAAGCATCTTTGTATTTACGATAGGCTGATACAAATGCATTTTCAGCCTGATCGAAATAACTCAGAAAACCTTGATGCAAAGGCAGACCAGCACGAAGTATGGTTGAGAGCACTATTTTTTCGTCAATCACGTTTACTGGCGAAATGCCAAGTGGAGTTTGTACATCTTCCGAAACGAAGTGCATTTTTTTACTTATTTCGTAAGCCATAATTTCGCCAATTCGTTCAATGTTTCGTCGAAAACGCATAGCGTCTTTCTGAATTTCCACCGAACGAATTTCTTTGATGTAATGATTGAGAACGGAATTATTTTCCGATAAATTTACTATTTGCATTTTGTTTCAAGTTATTGGGCTTTGCCGTTATTTGCTTCGCGTTATTGGGCTTTGCCGTTATTTGCACTTCGTGCGTTATTTATAGTTATTTTGTTTTCTGTCGATTGTCGTCTGTTGTCCGTCGACTTATTTCTATCCTAAGATTTTCGTTCCACCATCAGTATGAATCAAATCAGCGCGTGTTATAATCACTTGTTTTACACCGGCATTAATGGCTTCGAAAGCATTTTCCAACTTTGGTATCATTCCACCCGAAATTATTCCATCAGCTTGGTATTTTTGAAACAAAGCTGGTGTAATTTCAGAAATAACACTATCATCATCATTTTCGTTCAAAAGTACGCCTTTTTTCTCAAAACTGTACATTAATGTTACGTCAAAATACTTTGCTAATGCTTTTGCGGCTTCTCCAGCAATGGTATCAGCATTGGTATTGAGCATATTACCATTCATATCGTGTGTAAGTGGAGCCAAAACAGGCACAACACCTTTGGCAATTAAATCGGCTAAAATTTCGGCATTTACTTCTTTAACATCGCCCACAAAACCGTAATCTACATCTTTCACGGGGCGTTTTTCGGAACGCATATAATTTAAGTCGGCGCCTGTAAGTCCGAGTGCATTTACACCAATAGCCTGCAAACCAGCCACTATTTGTTTGTTTACCAAGCCGCCATACACCATAGTTACCACTTTCAGCGTTTCTTCGTCGGTTACACGCCGTCCATTTACCATTGTACTTTCAATGCCAAGTTTAGCAGCCATAGCTGTAGCCGACCGACCACCTCCATGCACCAGCACTTTATTTCCTTCAATTTTTGAAAAATCGGCTAATAATTGTTTCAGGCTTTCAGGCTCTTCCACAATTTTGCCGCCAACTTTTACGAGTGTAAGTTTGTTCATATTTTTTATTAAATGATATTTAAAATACTATCCATTAAAGACTTAAAATAGAATTTAAAAGTATCTTTATTATACAAATTTTTGTTCATTCTCAAAATAATTCTCTATTAGTTTGGTACTAAAATCGGCCATAAAAAGTGGTATATTCATCAAATTGCCATCTATTTTTAGATTTCTCAACGAAAAACGGATTCTCAATTTTGGTTTATATAGTTCATTATAAAGCGTTAAACTTCTACTTTTTACATTTTCGTCCGATTTTACTTCGATAGGTATAATGTCGTTTTTGTATTGAATTATAAAATCTACTTCAGCTTTATTGCCGCTTGTCCAATAGCGTGGAGTATATTCGAATTGCAAAACTAAACTTTGTAAAATATAATTTTCTGTCAATGCCCCTTTAAATTCAGTAAATAACCTATTACCTTCGACCACAGCTATAGGATCCAATCCGGATAAGCGCCGTAGCAAACCCACATCGGACATGTATATTTTAAAAGCACTCAAATCGTCGTAAGCCGATAGTGGCAAAGCTGGTTTGGTATTGCAATTTATACGATAAGTTAAACCGGCGTTGTTTAACCAAAGCAAAGCATCTTCGTATTCACGAGCTCGAGCTCCGGCTTTAACAACCTGATAAATAAACTTTTTATTTACTTTAGCAAGTTGTGATGGAATAGAATTCCAAACATAAACAATTTTGGGGACTAATTGATTATCAGTGTATTTTGAGAAATCTAACTGATAAGAGTTTATAATGTTTTGTAAAACAAGTTGCGTTTTAGCACTATCTTTTGTATCGAGATATTCAACAATTGCCTCAGGCATTCCACCTGTTATAAAATACATTTTAAACCGTTCGACAATTGGATTGAACAAAAAATCGGGTATTTCATCAAAATCATTTTTCGAATTCAGATATTCGTAAAGCCTGCTATCAGCAGCTTTTAAAAACTCTTTAAATGATATTGGATGTAGGGTTAAAAAATCAACTTTCCCAACAGGGAATGATGCTCCGCGCGACAAAGCAACTCCCAATAATGAACCCGCACAAATAATCGCATATTCGGGAGCATTCTCGTTGAAATACTTTAAGCTATTTAATGCGGCGTTACATTCTTGAATTTCATCAAAAATCAGGAGTGTTTTTTGTGGAACAATTGGTTTTCCGGTAGCAAAAGTCAAGTGTTGTAATAATCGTTCTACATCTTTTGTTTGTTCGAAGTATTTTCTGAGTTCAACTTGCTCATCGAAATTAAAATAGGCAATATCATCGAAAAACCGAGCACCAAAATCTTTCATTATCCAAGTTTTCCCCACCTGACGAGCACCCTGCAAAATCAAAGGTTTCCGTTTTTCAGAATTTTTCCACGAAATAAGATTGATTAATATATCTCTATCAATTACCATAAATGCAATTTTATTTGTCTGCAAAAATACACAAAATAAATCTATCAATCACTATAAAATCACACAATAACTATGAATTATGTGTACAAAATCACAGTATTGGCACTTATTATGTGATTTTAGGGAATTAAGAGTTTAATTTATTAAAAAGAATCGGCTAATAATTGTTTCAGGCTTTGTGGTTCTTCCACAATTTTACCACCAACTTTTACGAGGGTAAGTTTGTTCATATTTGTTTTTTAAATATTTTATTTCTACTTTACCAAATTAAAGATTAAACCACAATAGTAACAATAGGTAAATACTTTAAGTATTAAAAAATGAGTAAAATCTCTTAAAATACCTTCAGGTATTTATCTATTGTGCTCTAAAATTTGTTTTTTCTTTGTTTTCTATTGTGTCTATTGTGGTTTTCTATTAGTTGTGTTCAATTTTAGTAAAGTAGAATTATTTAGAGTTTTTGATGTGCACCCTATAATTAACTATTATCATATTCATTTTCAAGCTCTTTTTTCGTACAATAATAGCACAAAATGTAATTATATCTTGATAAAATTACATTATGTGTCACAAATATAGATATTTATTTTTATAAAAAACTTATAATGAGCATATTATTAATAATTCAAACACGAATGATATTTTTTTACAGATTCTAAAAGTATCAATCCATTACTACTCACATTTAAGATTATAAAGCGAAAACTAAATTCTAAGTTTTGGTTGAAAAGTAACTTCAATAATCACGGAATAAATATAGCTCACAATACAACCACTTTGCAATCATCGATTTCGGTGATTTTCTTATTTTCTAATAAATACGAATAAGCAGCTTGCATTGCTTGATTTATATTGTCTCCTTTACGATTAAAACCAAAAGTACGTGCAGTTAAAGCGAGTAAATCATCTTTTTTTATACCATAGCATTGAAATGAATATCGGGCACAAAAAATGCTGATACAATCAAGACAACCAACTTGGTCGCTCGTTAATTCAGAAAATGTGTTTCGCACTACAAAAGTGCAAAGAAAAATCTGGAATTACAAAGTGGAAGGATAGTAATTTTTGAATTTTAATTCAAAGAAATTCTTTTTGCCAGCATCAACATGTTCGTTCCATGTTTTTTAATCCCATACTTCATTTCACTCAATTTCAATCTTATCAATCTCCTTCATCAATCGGTCAGTCTCCGTCAATGCCACAATAATTTTTTGATAATGAATTACATCTTCATGCTCTAATAATCTTTCTTTACGGTCTTTAAGCCATTTTTGAGCAGGTTGATAACCACCAATAAAGAAACTCCATGCCACTTCGGGCACATTGTCGAAATACTGTGTTTCGTTTATATAAACTCTGCCACGGTCATTGAGCGAAGTCGAAATGAAACGTGGTTTAATTACTTCGTTATTGCCACCTATCGGATATTGTGTAATGCGTTTTTCAACAATTGGCGACTCTAACAAATGAATTTGTCTGATTTCTCCGCCCAATTTTACTAACTGCCAAAACGTTTCCTTGTCTTTTGGGTAGGGTACTCTCGGGAAATCAATCTTCAGAAATTCTTTGTATTTCTCTCTATAAGTTGGCGAATGCAAAACGGCATAGATATAATCCAATATGTCAATTGGGGCAAACGTGCCTTTGTCATTTTGACCTCCCCCATCCCCTCCAAAGGAGGGGGGTAAGACCTTTTCTCTTAATTCATTTTTGTGATTTACGCCACTGCAGGAAATATTAGCGACTGCGTCTTGTTCCCCTCCTTTGGAGGGGTTAGGGGAGGTCACTTTCTCGTTAGTAAACTTTAATCCCAATTTCTCAGCAATTTGATTGACGATTTCTGCGTTTAGATTTGGCGTTCTTTCTGCTTTTTGTTCAATGGTTTGTTGAGAGATGTTTTCTGGGTACAAGTAAAGTGGAAAAATATTATTAATGTTATATGCACTACAAGTTTTATGACCAGTAATAAAATTTGAAATATATACTCCTGATTTTTCTTTATCAGGAACTTGTTTTGGGCATATCAAGCATATATTTTTCTTTTTAAACAAATGCTTCATAACTTCACCTCTTGGCATACAATGAAACCCTTTAGTTGTACCTGTAAAATAGGTATATCTATCTTCAAATGGTCGATATACAATTCGTACTATATTGGAATAATCTAAACCTGAATTTTTCAAATCCGTTCTTGCACCCGAAACCGACCAATCTCTAACATCTTGACCTAGATTAAAAACTCGCCTTGCTGTTTCGTCATCTAAATCAATGAAATTTTCAATTGTTTTTTTTGCTTCTGCGTCAGAAAAATGTATTGTGAACTCATCTCTAGCTGTTACAATACCAGCGGAATTTAAAGTAAATAAATCATTCAGTGAAAATCCTTTATCGAATTTCTTTTGTTCATCAAAGTCTTTGTTTACGAAAAAGTAATTTGGTGCAATATTAGGCAGTTCTTTAAACTGAATTGAACTAACTGAATTTTCAATTAAAAAATCATATTTATATTCTCTTTTACCAAATAAATCAAAATGAAACACTTTGCCTAATTCATTGGATTTTTTCTTTCCTGTCTTTACAAACAAATTAATAGAAACACCTTGCATAATATCAAACACATTAACATCGGCACTTCCATCGGGAGCAGTTTCCTTTTTTTTGCTATTCCCGTGTAAATCAATAGTGTAAATTTTGTCATAAGTCTTTAGCAAATTCCAACGCATCCCTCTGAAAGTAGGATTATCTAAAAATCCATGTGGATTAATAAACGCCAAAACTCCGCTTCCATTCTTTTCAATGTAGTGTTGACCATAGCGAATAAATTTCACGTAATCATCGTTAATCCATTTTGGATTTCGTTCTTTAATTTTCTCTTTTCCTCCTGGCTCTTTTTTATAATCTTCCATTAGCGACATTATCCACTCACCTTTGTTCGCACTTTCGCCACTATACGGCGGATTTCCCATCACTATCATTACCGGCACATCTCTTTTTATGCGGTTGGCTTCGTTTGCCTCGTTGCTTAACCAATTTGCAAATAATGTTCCTGTGTCGGGATGACTTTCTTCCAAGCTATTTGTCAGATAAATTTTCAAACGTTGTTCTCTGGTGGATACAAAACCCGTTTCTTTGAGCAACAAATCTATTTGTAAATGTGCCATGGCATAACTTGCCATCAGCAACTCAAAACCAATAAGACGAGGTAGTAAATGATTTTCTACATAGTTGCTCCATATACCTTCTTGTCCTTCAAATTTTTTGTATATTTCTTTAATAACTTCGGCAATATAGGTTGCTGTTCCGGTTGCAGGGTCGAGCATCTGTACACGATGAACTTCCTGTTCAATCACCTTGCCTTGTATGTTTACTTTTATTTTAATTTTGCTCGAAT
>CAMDNO010000133.1 GCA_945902955.1 Porphyromonas cangingivalis | reverse complement strand
GTTGCGGAAAAAGGTCTTGTCATTCTGAAAAATGATTCAAGTTTGCGTTCTTTGGCCGATGAAATTTATTATGCGCTTACCATGAGCTATTATTTGAAAAATGAGATAGAAAAGGCTGACTTTTATCAAGAAAAGTATTTTGAAGAAATAAGACGTAACTTTTCGAAAGACAACAATTTAGCTATTGCCGAAATGGAAGTTCGGTACGAAACAGAAAAAAAAGAACAGGAGATACTAATTTCGAATCAAAAATTACGATCTCAGAAAATTTTCACAGCTTTTAGCCTCACGTTTGTTGTATTATTGATGGTTGTTTTGTATTTGATATTTCAAAACAGAGATAAAAAACAGAAACTAAAAATTGCAAACCAGGAAAGCAAAGTTGCCATATTACTTGTTGAGGCCGAACAAAAAGAGAGAGCCCGCATAGCCCGCGATTTGCACGATGGAGTGAGTCAAAAATTAGCCGTAATTCAAATGCATCTATCTATGAATGAAGATACTGAAAGTATGAAAAATGTAAATGAACTATTGGGGCAAACTATTACCGACGTACGCGGAATTTCGCACAATCTCTATCCACCCGACTTGGATAAAGGCTTGCTCCCAGCGCTAAATTACCTATGCGACCAGAACAATTTTATCAATAAAAATACGGAATTTAAACTGAGTTTAAATGGATTTACAGACCAAAACGGGCTGAATAAAAACATTGAACATCTGATTTTCAGAATTGTACAGGAAATTGCAAATAATACCCTGAAATATGCTCAAGCGGCTGTTTTGGAACTGAATCTCAATCTGACAAATCATTTTTTAGAGTTAAATATTTCGGATAACGGCATAGGGTTCGATACATCTATACTTAATACAAAAAGCGGAATTGGATTAAAAAACATTACCGAAAGAGTAAACCAAATTGGTGGGAAAATTGAAATTACTGCTGCCTTAGGTGCCGGAACGTCATTTCGAATTAAAATACCTTTGTAAAACATGGAACAAAAAATTAAAATATTGATTGTCGACGACCATCAGTTGGTGCTTGATGGCATAAAAAGTATGCTTCACAACAACGAAACCTACACCATAGTGGCCGAGGCGTTGAATGCCGAAAGCGCGTGGGAAATTGTGCAATGCAAGCGCGAACACATAGATATAGTGATTACCGACATTTCGATGGGCGCTGTATCTGGCATTGAATTGTGCGAGAAAATAAAAACTTTCGACCGGACTATCAAGGTAATGATACTTTCGATGTACAATCAGATTGATTACATTCGACAAGCGCTTACCTGTGAGGCCGATGGTTATATTCTAAAAAACAGTGGTCGCGACGAATTTCTAAAAGCCTTAGACGCTTTAGTGCAAAAAGGAGCTTATTTTGCCCACGAAATTATTCCCATTTTGTACCAACAAATGAGAGCGCAAGTACAATCGAGTAACAAAGTAAAACTCAGCACACGAGAAGCGGAGGTGCTTGAACTAATTCTACAAGAACTTACCAGCAAAGAAATTGCCGAAAAACTTTTTATTAGCAAACAAACCGTTGACAGCCATAGAATTAGTATTATGGAAAAAACAGCAAGCAAATCGATTGTTGGACTTATTAAATACGCACTGAAAGAAGGAATACTAACGATTTCCTAATTAAATCCACACATATAACGCCTGCAAAATCCATATAAGTATGGATTTTTGTAATAATTACAGACTGTATCTTTGTATTAACAAATAGATGCAGTCTGTTTCTGTTTGTAAGAATTTTAAATTTATAAAAAACTGTACGTTTAATAGTTTAATGTTAATTCAATAGCATTTACCAATTAATTGTATCGGCCTCAAAATACGTTACTTGTCGTATTGCTTAGGCTCATTATCTCAAATATCTTTGCATCAATTTATTTTTTTAAATTCAACAACTCAAAAATTAAAAATTACAACTCATGAAATCAAAATTATTTCTATCATTTTTCTGTCTTGCTTTGTTAATTGGTTGCGACACTGCAAATGACCCTACCAACGAAGATCCAATTGACGAAAATCCCATTGACACAACGCCAACAAATGGTCTGGCAGCTAATCAGTATAAAATTGGAAGCACAGTTTACAATACTATTACCTTGGGCTGGCAGGGAACTGGCTATTCGGGATACGCCGATGCAACCATGGGCAATCAGTTTAAAGCTATATTTTCAAAAAAAGGACCTGAAACTGGCACGTATAAAGTGGTTAGTGTTCCAACGTCACTTTCTACGGTAGCTGCCGATGAAATAGGAGTTTATGTTTTAGCAGGCTATTTGCCAAAAGCGATTACTGCAAACACCGGCACAGCCAAAGTAACTCATACCAATGGAGTTGTAACTATTATGGTAAACGATGTAACGATGGGTGCCGACAAGTTTAATGCGCATTACGTAATTGGAAAAGCCGACAAATATGTTTATGTCGACAATAATTCATTAGACCCAATGTTGTTGGAATCTAAATCGGAGCGCAATGGCGACAGCTACTATGTGCGTATTAAAACCTATGGCAGTCAATTGTCTGATTTTGAATCGTGGGGCTTTCATTTCTATTTTGGTAAAACAAGCACCTTAGCCGATGGAACTTACACTTCAATGGCATTTCCACCGAGTGGATACGATGCTATTGAAGCCGGAAAAGTGTATGTGCTTGGCGAAAGTTCGTACCAATCCTACAAATCGGATGCTACAAGTGGCACTGTAACGGTATCCAAAAACAAAATTACATTTAGCTCATTCAAAATAAAAACAGCCGACAAAACGGTTACTATTCGGGGTGAATATCAGTTTTAATATCAAAGAAAATGAAAACACAAATATTTAAAATATAAGCAATAATTGTATGAAACTAACAATATATAAAATGCCAAGCCTAATATTTAGTTTAGTATTAGGATTAAGCATACATTCTTCGAATGTTTATGCTCAATTTGCAGGCGGTACTGGCACTGTATCAGAACCGTACCAAATAGCCAATGTGACACAATTACAGTTAGCTGGAAGTTATTTGACATCGAGTTTTGTGTTAATAAATAATATTGATGCCACAGTTACAGTCACTTGGAACTCAGGTAGTGGATTTATACCTATTGGGAATGCTTCAACCTATTTTAGAGGTAATTTTAATGGGGCAGGATTTAAAATAACAGGATTAACGATTAATCGTCCAACTACGGATAGGGTTGGTTTATTTGGAGTTCATTACACAGGACTAATCTCCAACTTAATACTCGAAAATGTTAGCATTACAGGACGTAAACATGTTGGCGCATTAGTAGCCGAGAAAGTAACAAATATTGAAAATTGCACAGCCTCAGGAGCTGTAACCGGAACAGAAAATGTAGGTGGTTTGGTAGGTTCAAATTATGGTGCGATTAGTTCGTGTAATGCATCTTGTACTGTTTCGGGAACAAGTAAAGTGGGTGGACTAATTGGTAGTGGAGCAGGTACTGGTGTTTCTGATTGTTTTTCAACGGGAAATGTAAGTGGAACAGTTCAAACTGGTGGATTCATTGGCGGAATTGATTCAAATGGAGGAACAGTTCAAAACTGCCATTCAACAGGTAATGTATCAACTACAGGATCAATGCCAACTTTAGGAGGATTTGTTGGCAGAATGCAAGCAGGCACAATCACAAACTGCTATGCTACGGGTAATGTTACCGGAGGCCAGAATAATGGCGGCTTTATAGGTCAGAACCAGGGGATTATTGAAAAATCATATTCAACAGGTAGTGTATCTGTACAAGCCGGAGCTACTGTAGGAGGTTTTGTTGCCATAAACGAAGGAGGAAGAATAAACAACTGCTATACTACTTCAAATGTAACTAAAAATAGTCCGAACAACTTCACAGGCTATGCCGGTGGATTTGCTGGTAGAAATCAAAAAGGTACGATTATAACAAATGCCTATAGTGCGGGCACAGTAACTTCAATTGGAGGAGTTGGTGTTGGTGGTTTTGCAGGTTCAAACGAAATTTCAACTACCAACAATTTACCTGACAGTGGTAAAATTGTTAATTCGTTTTGGAATCTGGATATTAGTGGACAAGCTGTTGGAGCTGCTAACAGCACAACCAATGCTGTGAATACAAAAGTAACAGGCCTCTCAACGGCTTCTATGCGTCAGATCGCTTCATTTGTAGGTTGGGATTTTACCTCTATCTGGACAATAGACGAAGGCGCAACATACCCTTATTTTAGAACAAGTTCATTGACTAACTCTTTGATAAATAATGAAATAAAAAAGTATGAAAATCTGAAAGTATATTGTGTAAAATCAAAACAATCTCTTCAAATACAAGGAGTTGATTTCAGTAATGGAGTTTTTGTAAGGATTTTATCCGTAGATGGAAAAACAATTTATAGCAAAAAAACGGATGCATCGTCAATTGATATTTCTACTTTAAATAAAGGTGTTTATTTAATTGAACTAACTGATAATAAAGGGTTAGCTCAAACGGCAAAGTTTATTAAAATTTAAAAACAATTTGAACGCAAAAATTATAAACAAAATGAAAAAAACAATTATTACAGCAGTATTTGGACTATCTTTTTTAGCATTAAATGCTCAAGTAGAAGTATCAACCAAAAGTTTTGATTTAGAATCGCAAAACAAACATAAAAACTGGCAAATTGGCTACACCAGCATCGATTCGAAAACAAATAATATATCAGTAAATATGCAACAAGCCAATTGTGATAAAACGGTAGGTTGGGGCGAAATTACTTTTAGAGGAACGGCTTGGAACATTGATAAGTTGATTTTTGATACTGATTTTAATTATCTCGAAACGAAATCGGCCAAGTATAAAAATACATCAGAAGCTTTGTTGAACAACGAAAACGTATTTGGTAAAAAATACAAAGTCGTTGCGCACGGCAGTAAAAGTCTTGCTATTGCCGAAGTTATGGCTTCAACAACTACTCCAATGCCTAAGGGGTTGATTGACAACTCATTTATGTTTACCACCATTGTTACAAGTAATTCTACTATGACTGGGTTTAAGTTGGCCTCAGCGCATATAGGCTTAGAAATGCAATATGGCGTCGGTAAACAGGGTGGAAGTTATTGCTCAGAATATCCTGCTGCCTTTAAAAAAACAAGTGAAGATGCTAAAGAAGAAAAGGGACAAAGATGGATTCCAATGTTTAGCAATCCTGTGCCAAATGGGGGTAATGTTTTATTTAATACCTCTGGTGTTTTAAAAGAAGAAAAAGGATATTGGGTTTTTAGAAAATACGATGAGAATACCAGTATTTTAAAAGAGAAAACATTTACATTTGATTATCAATGTATTATGTATGGCAAAGAAATTGAAACAGCGCCGGGCGAATTTGATTACGTATTTGTAACATGGCCCATAGACTATAAAAAGTCGAAAATGCCAACAGCCCCTGCCAATAGTTACGAGTATTTTTATGTAGATGGCACTACGTACGAAATAAAAGAAAATGTCAAAATTGTTGCACCAAACTCAGAATGGATTATAACGGATGTAATTCGCGACAATGGTTCAACCTATTTAGTAGGTGGTTGTGGTGAGAAAAATTCGATTTACACTGATATTTCTCCATTAAAGGCAAATATTAAGGTGTACGAAAATTTACAAGTTGCAAAAATCACAAACGGAAAACTTGTTTATGTCAGCAGTAATATGAATAAAGATTTAAAAGGTTCTGTTAAAACAACTGATGGTTTAAATGTGAACGCAAAAGTGAATTTTTCGATGCTAAATACAAGTTTAAAAGTAGCAAATGGCAAGTTAATTTACGCTGGCAAGTGGGCAACTACGCATCAAGCTTTTGTGATTGACGATAAAGGAAAAATTGAAACCGTTTTGAGCACTACCGAAAGTACAAATTCACGTTCACAACTCTCTTTTTCGAAAGACGGAAAAAAAATGTTTTGGCTATTAGAAGATCTCGAAGTATTCAATAAAGTAAGTAAGGGTATGATTTATCCAAAAAAATCGAGAGAGTTAGTTTCAGGTTTATCAATTGTTTCGTATGATTTGGAATCGAATAAAATTTTGAAATACCAAGATCTGAAAAACGACGAATGGGCAGTAAACTACTACAACCCTATTTTATTGGATAATGAAAATACAATTATTATGCTTGGTAGTAAATTAACTAAAAAAGCGAAAGAAAGCGAGATTGTATTTGTGAAAATCAAAAAGTAAATCCGTATTTCTTCGTATTGCAAAGGGCTATTCAATCAAATATCTTTGCAAATATAGATTTTATATAAGTTAGAATGTTATGAAGATAGAACGCTGATTTCCGCAGATTTAGCGGATTTAAAACGGATTTAAATTTATCTCCCTTTGGTCGCTGACCGTTGGTTCGACAAGTAGAAATGATTAAGACCTCGCTCTTAAATCTTCCCCTATCCCGATATTGATCGGGAGGGGATAAAATCCGTTTTTAGATCCGTTTTTTTTTATTTAATCAGCTTAGATCCGCTCCCGATAGCTATCGGGACAGCGTAAATCCGCGTTACTATTCTTTTTTCTTAAATATAAAGTTTGATTTATCAGATACTTATAACTTGTATAATGACTATTAATTCTACTTTGACAGATTGAAGTTTAATTAAGGTCTGCTGAAAAACAATTATATCGTTGAAAAATAGCTCGATATAGAGTTGAATTAATTGTTTTGTACAAGTGGTGCATCCCGAGTAGCGGGGGGGGCAAGGCATTTATTCGAAATTTATGCACAGGTAACTCCTTTGGAGTTTTTCAGCAGACCCTAATTATAAAGTTTCGGAGACAATACTAATTAACATTCCCGCAATTTATCCCCGTTTCACAGGGAGGGGCTTGGGGCAGTTTTATAAAAACAATACTTGGAGCCGAAACCAGTTACAAAACGGGGCGATACCGAAAAGCCAAACGAGTAGGAAAAAACGATCAACAATAATAAAATGAAAAAACAACTTTTACTTCTTTCAAGCTTGTTTATTGTAAGTATTTTCTCCTTTTCGCAAGGCGATAAGTATTTTAAAAACAAACAATATTCGGTGGCTATTGCAGCTTATACCGAGGAGGTGGGCGCTAAACCTCAAAAATATTTGAATTTGGCCAAATCCTATTTTGGAGTTAAAAATTTTCCGGCAGCCATTGAGGCAATGGAAAACTACAAAACCAAATTTGCAAAAGCTGACAAAGCATACGCCGATTGGTTTATTGCAATGTTGAAGCGAAACGATTCCGAATCGCCTATGTTCCCTATTAAAGGAGCTGTCAATGCTGCTGGCAATGAGGCTGTTCCGCGTATTTCGTCGGATGGTAATCGCTTGTATTTTAAGGCTGAAGATCGTAAAGGCGGACTTGGTGGCGAAGATATTTTTTATTCCGATAAACTTGCCGATGGCACTTGGGGTGAGCCGGCAGTTTTCAATGCGCTAAGCACCGATTCGCACGAAACGCTTTATTCCATTAGCTCCGACGGTCGTATTGCCATTTTGTTTGGTAATTATCCTGGAACTTTTGGTGGTGGCGATCTTTTTTACTCTGTCAAAAATGGTAGTAGCTGGTCGGTTCCTTGTAATATTGGTGGAGCTATCAATACCAAAAAATGGGAAGCACAAGCAGCAATTAGTCCCGATGGTAAAACGCTCGTGTATGTAACAAATAATAAAATTGCCGGACAGGTAGGTAGTTACGATTTATATTTTTCACAAATTACCGACAAAGGTTGGACAAAACCTAAAAATTTGGGTAAAGTTATCAATACAAAAACGTCCGAAACGCGCCCCGCTTTTGGAGCCGATGGCAAAACGCTTTACTTTTCGTCGGATGGCCACAAAGGTTTTGGCGAAAATGATATTTACATGGCTAAACGCTTGGACGACAGCTGGACAAACTGGAGCGAACCTATTAATCTTGGACGCTACATAAACACTTTGCAAGACGACGAAGATATTACGGTAAACAGCACGGGTACAATTGGTTACACGGTTAAATATTCGGAAGTTGGTGCGCCCGGCGGTTACGATATTTTCCAATTTGTAATGCCCGAAATTGCTCGTCCCGAACAAACAATTACACTTTACGGCGCAGTTACCAACGAAAAAGACTCGGCAGCTGCTGTAAATCTTCGCATTACCAATATGCGAACAAATGCTGTGCAAACCATTGTGCCTTCGCAAATTACCGACGGAACGTATACAGTGAATCTACCTTTTGAAAAATATTTGTTGGAAATAAATATGAAAGGCTTTTTGTATTATTCCGAAGAGATTGACCTGTCGGATCCTTCGAAATTTTTACCAAAATTCAATCTTCGCGAACGTATTGGTGACGATACGCAAAAGAAATTGGACTTTTTAAGTGCAAAAGCAGGTGGTTATAATACGGAATTAAAAGAGCTGAACGCCTCTACATCATACGATTTAAAAGGCTCGTTTGCAGCTTACGAAACCTTGTTCAAAAATTACAATGCCACCACTGCCGAACTTCAAAAGCTTATTGCTGAACGAAAATATGCATGGTTATCCGAAGAAACAAAATACATTGATGTGCTCAAAAACTTCAAAGTGCAGCGAGCTACCAAAGGAGCAACCTTTAAGTTGGATAATATTTTCTTCGATTTAGGCAAAGCAACTTTAAAATCAGAATCGCTTCCTTCGTTGGATAATTTATACGCTATTTTAGTAAAAAACCCTATCGCTATTGAGCTGGGTGGCCATTCCGACAGTATTGGTTCTAACGAATCGAATCTTATTTTGTCGCAAGAGCGTGTTAATTCAGTTAAAAATTACCTGACAGCCAAGGGTATAAGTGGAGACCGTATTTTTGCAAAAGGGTATGGCGAAGAAAAACCAGTGGTTTCCAACGCAACCGACGAAGGTCGCGCCAAAAACCGTAGAGTAGAGGTGAAAATTATTGACAAAAACACCTACGGACGCGAAGGCGTAGAAAAAGATTTGGTGGAGAAAAAAGCCGATGTGAAAGAAACAGTGGTAGTTCCCGAAATAATTGCGGACTTCGATTTATTGTCGAAACTACAAAAAGCATCCCGATTGGGTGGATTACCTGCCGGAAGTCCCTGCGACGACAATCCACAGACTATCAACCTGAAAACATCAAAAATTAAAAAATCGAAAATAAAATCGTCGAAAAAGAGTTCCAAATTATCGAATGTAAACTTGAGCAATATAAATATCAGCGGTTCCGGTTCACGAAAAAATAGCTCCGGCGGTGGCAACTTCAGCTTAGGTTCGGGTAGTTGGGGTTCAAACCTTTCGTCCGACGAATTTGAAAAGGATGATTATATCTATAAAACAATAAACGGTGGTTTAGAAAATTTTGGCAACTACGAAAAATCGGGCATTATGGGTTATAACGTTCGTTTCGCCAACCCAAGTAAAATCGAAGACAATGGCAAAGTTTCCGAAAATAATTTTACCTATTTCCCAAAAAGCGGCAATATCAACTTAGGTGTTGGCTATCAGTACCTGCGTTTTAGTTCGTGGAAAGACTGGTCAAGTTTGCCAATTGGCTTAGTTTGGGGGCTCGAAGGTAAATACTTTATGTATAGCAGCACATCCACATCTGCCAGTGCAATTTCCGAAGGTTATTTAGGAATTCCGGTAGGGTTACGTGGCTTAATCAATATTGGCGGAATAGTGCTGAGCCCGGATATTTATTATCATTATGCGCTTGTATCGCCAGCATCGGAAAAAACGAATGGCGTAAATTCCAATTATTTAGGTTTTGGAGCCAACGTTCGCTGGAAATTTGTTTACGGCGGTGTACACCTGAATACCGGAAGTAGCATTAGCTATTTGGGAATCAAAGCTGGTGTAAGTTTTTAATTGCGTACCTAATTTCTTAACTTTCTTTGAGCGTCTGGCAACACTGTCAGCCGCTCTTTTTTTATAAATAAAGTATATTGCTTTACATACAAAAAGCGGTTTAAATAAGTAGAATTTATTGTTGATATGTTTCTTAAATTATTTGTAATATGACCCCAAAATCCGTCAGACTTCCGCGTGAGCTCAGTCAAACGCAGACGGAGGATTCAAGACATATTATCTAATTTTTTTAATAACGCAAATCAAATTTCAGAAGCTTTCTTATGCCCCTTTTGTGGGTTTTGGAACAGAATAAAGTATATCATTAAGTATTATCAATTATTTAATTAGATTAATTTTCAATGAAATATCAAACCAATTTTAAATTATTTCGGAACAATCAACTGCTTTTTTTGTTCTAAAAGTACTAATCAATTAATTTAGAAAGCAATCGTACGTTCAAAAATATATAATACGTTCAAAATAATATTGCTGGTGCTTTTTATAGGGCATTACAGCAATATTACTTTGTTTTATCATACTCACACCATTGATGGCGTAACGTACTGCCACTCACATTTTTACTGGCTTACCAAAACATCTAATCCTGTTCAGTTGCCTCTACATTCCAAAGAGCAACTCAAACTGATTCAGGATGTTAACAACATTACTTGGAATTCGGATATTGAAATTCCAACGATTGAAAAGCCCATTTTTATTTTAATTCAAGAATTTCTCACTCCAACAACTACTCCAAACTCATTGGCAGCAGTGTTGTACTCTTCTCTTCGCGCTCCACCTGCGTATTTTAGCTAAATTTATTTTCCTCTTTTTTTATTAATGATGTTTACAGCTATGTATTTCAGGTACTTGGCTGTGAATACTCTGTTTTATTTTCATCTTTAAAATCATTCAATATGCAATCAAAAATCCGCATTATACTTCTGCTATTTATCAGTAGCACAGCTCTTTTTTCTCAAAAAAATACCGATGCCAACATTGTAGGCGATGTAAAAGATAAAAAAACGGGCGAACACATTCCGTTTATAAATGTATCGGTCAACAATACCGTTTTGGGAACCACTACCGACAATTCCGGGCACTATTTTCTAAAAAACTTGCCCATAGGCACTTTTACCATTCGTGTGAGTGGGTTAGGATACAAGCAAATTGAAAAACAAGTAATTTTGGAAGCAGGAAAAACCATCGAGCTTAACTTTTTGGCAGAAGAAAGTGCTTTATCGTTAGACGAGGTGGTGGTAAGCGCCAATCGTAACGAAACAAACCGCAAAGATGCTTCGGTCGTAGTTAGTTTATTAAGTCCAAAGATATTTTTGGCTACTAACGCCGTTTGTATGGCCGATGGATTGAATTTTCAGCCCGGCGTGAGAGTCGAAAACAACTGCAACAACTGCGGATTTACACAAGTTCGAATCAACGGTCTCGAAGGTCAGTATTCGCAAATTCTGATTGATAGTCGGCCTATTTTTAGCGCTTTGTCGGGCGTTTATGGGTTGGAGCAAATTCCCGTGAATATGATTGAGCGCGTGGAAGTGATTCGCGGTGGCGGTTCGGCTTTGTATGGCTCAAGCGCAATTGCAGGCACTATCAATATTATTACAAAAGAAGCGCTAAACAATACTTTTTCGGCGGGTTACAATTTGCAACAAAATGGAAATGCACCCGACAATTCGGTCAATTTGAACACCTCCATTGTGTCGGGCGACAATAAGGCGGGCATGTATTTGTATGGTAATTATCGTAATAGAGCACCTTTTGATTCAAACGACGATGGCTATTCTGAAGCAGCCAAATTACTCAATCACACCATTGGTATGCGTTCATACTATCGCTTGAGTTCGCAAAGCAAATTGACCTTAGAATACCACAATATAAATGAGTTCCGACGTGGTGGAAATGGTTTCGACCTTCAGCCGCACGAAACAGAAATTACCGAACAAATAGAACACGAAATTAACGGTGGTAGTTTGGCTTACAACTGGTTTAGCCCCGATAGTAAACAAAAAATTAATGCCTACGCTTCCCTCCAAAATGTGATGCGCAAAAGTTATTATGGTGTTCAAAAAGATTTGAATGCGTATGGAAATACGGCCAATACCACCGCTGTGGCGGGCATTCAGTATGTTTATAATTTCGAAAATTTGCTGTTTATGCCTTCCGAATTTACTACGGGCTACGAATATCAATACGATGATATCGACGACCGAATGCCTGGTTACAATCGACTTTTGAAGCAAACTACACAAACCAATGGATTGTTTCTGCAAAACGAATGGCGCAACAAATCGCTAAATATTTTGGTTGGCGGACGATTTGATAAACATAATTTATTATCCAAAATGGTGTTTAGTCCGCGTATGAATTTGAAATACAATTTTACCGAAAATCTCAATTGGAGAGGCTCTTATGCTGCCGGTTTTCGTGCGCCGCAAGCTTTCGACGAAGATTTGCATCTGGAGGC
>CAMDNO010000132.1 GCA_945902955.1 Porphyromonas cangingivalis | reverse complement strand
TAAGGTAACTCAAATTACTATATTCTTTTATATTTGCTTTAAATTTCAATTCTTGGGTCGGCAACCCAAAAATTGAACTGCTATTAAAATCAGTAACTATTCCAGCCAATTTCAACTTTAAAGATTCTTGGGTCAGTACCCCAAGAATTTGTGGATAGACAGTATAAAATTGTCTGCATCTCGATAGTTCAGGAGCTGTAAGTCCTTTTATGGACAATTGATTGGCTAAATTCACTAACAATTGTTTCCCGTATTGAGCTCTATCTTCACCATTTTGTTCAAACTCAACTATTTCTACTTTACCAAATTAAAGATTAAACCACAACAGAAACAATAGGTAAATACTTTAAGCATTAAAAAGTGAGTAAAATCTCTTAAAATACCTTCAGGTATTTATCTGTTGTGCTCTAAAAAATCAATTTACTTAACTTGACATGTTTCTCAACTTGAGGCCTCCATTTATCTTGATTCGAAATTGTTTCACAAATTTTCTCCTTATAATAAATCTCAAACCAAACTTTTTTTTCAAAAACACAAATATGCTCGTAAACTTTTTCTGAATGAATCATCAACTTCAATAGGAATTCCTCTTTGGGTGCTCTGTGGTTGTTTATTACCTGACTCAAACTCACAGGGGCAACATCGATATCATAAGCAAAAACACTCCGCTTTGCATAAATTGAATCGATGTATAATTTTAGGAATTCTGAAAAATTATTATTATCGTTACAGATAGGATTCTTTACATATTCGTCCATTTTCAATTTCAATTGTAAAAGTTTTGCACGAATAACCTGTTCCTTCGATACGTTTTTCATCCGCTTCAAGCGACTTTCCATCAATGAAGTGGCTTCAGATTTTCGTTCGGCATCTGATGTATATCTCGAATCTAACCCAAATTCGGCATCAAATTCTTTCGTATTATTTTTTATTTTATTCATTGTCGTATTTATTAATCAAATCCAATATTTCAGGTACTTCAATACTTAACGTTAATCCTGTAATGTTCATTTTATATTTGTCTATGTAGTGTTGTGCTATTTGACTTTTCGGCTTGAGTGATACACAGGCAAGTTCGGCATATTCAAGCACTGCAATTTTCGCTATATGCGTAATTAAATTCCCTGCAATATTATCATACAGTTTTGTACTTCCTTTATTTTCTTTCGACACGGTGAGGAGTCTTATATGAATCCTCCATTCTTCTGGAATCCTTTCTACTGATACTAGCCCCAAAATATCTCTTGAACCAATAATTTGGATTTTATAAACTTCCAGATTCCGTTCAATACTCCAATTAAAAAAATATCTGTCTTTTCGAAGTAGTTTAAAATCATCTGTTTCTATTGCTACAATTTGAACCGGATATTTTTTGCCGGTTGAGGTTTCAATAATCTTCATGTAAAAAATTGTTTTTATTGCAGCATGCTAACGCTAACAATATCAGCATTGTAGAAGCAAAAGATTCATATTACTTTAACACAACAAAGATACAAAAAGTTTACGTAATACGGAAACAAATTTTATATCCCTCGATGCGCTTCGGCATGACAGGCTTGGCGGTGGATTACATTCCGTCGCCCTACCTGCAAAGTAACATAAACATTCCTTTGGCAACAGTGCAAAAGTATCCTACGTACCCGGTGCGAACAGAGAGGGTGTCTCTCGAAGAGACGCCCTCTCTGATAATCCACTCTTCAAAACGCCGAAGGCGTTAAATGTGCTTAACCCCCAATGAAATTGGTGGGATAATGCAATGCCCCACCATCATACGACCCCGAATGGGGTCGAACAATAACAAAATCATGCCATTGGCCTAATCATTGCTTCAATAAAGGATATTTCTTCTGCAGTTAAATTGTATTTCTGATACAACTGCATGTCAATTTCTGAAATCGACTTATTCCAATCAATATCTGATGCTGGTGTGAAGTTTTGAAGTGGAACAAAACGATATACTTTACTAGGCGCTGATTGTGTAATTTTCATCGCCGAAACAAGTACACGGAAGAATTTGGTTTTTATGTAATTAATGAAATTATGCGCCTCAATTTCATTCTCAAATGCTGAATATAAGTAAGATTGTGAACAAACAGAATTTTTTGGTGCAAACTCTGGGTCACCCATTACTTTTGGATCATTTCCTGAACCTCCAGCACCTGTAACGAATACTTTGAACTTTTCAATGTCTTTTTTATTCTTGCGAATTTCCTGTTTGTTGACATATTCAATTTTTCGTACTTGCTTTTCGATATGAAATAATAATACATTATGTTCCATTGTCGACTGAGAATAGACTTTAAAAGGGGTTTTCTTACTTTCTTTTGGATTTGACGGTATACCAAAAGGGGTATCTGAAGAAATTATCGAATCAACTGTACCTTTACCTTCGGAAATTCGTTTTTTCTCAATTTTCTCAACAATTGAAGATAACTTTGGCTCACGTATTAAAATATCAAAAGCATTCAAGGAAATTTCACTTTCTTGTGTTGTTTTATCTCTGTGTAAAACGTATTTACAAGTTCCACTATGTTCTTTATTTTCAATATAATAACAAACGCCACCTTTTATTTCCACGTTAGGGAACAAATTACTACTATCACTAAAAACAATCAATTTTTCAATTTGTCCACTATTCAACATTTCCTTTCTAAAATCGCCAAGTAGGTTTTCGCGACCAGCAGCAAACCAACGAGATGGTACTACTAAAGAAGTATATTTACAAGTAACCTTATTTGCAATTCTACAAAAGTGTTGAAAAATTGGTGCATCATTATTCCCTCCAGAGCCACCAGTTTGTTGATACGGCGGATTTCCTACTATTGCATTAAATTTCATATTGTCATTGTTGTTTGATTTCCAATAGGTTTTGCCTTGTTTTACTTTGTCGATAAAATTGGCTGGTTTATTAGTTATTTGGTTTACTAAATCTTCGAAATAGCGTGTGTTTACTTTTGCATTGCGGAAGCCAACTAAGGTGCGGCGCGTAATGCTTTTAGCCATTGGTGTTTTGCAAATTACAAAGATATTTTCGGCGACTACTTTATCCCACAAGGCGTATTGCTCTTCGATGGTAGGTGACGATTCCGTTGCTGCAAGGTGCGAACGATAAATGCCGTAAGCCATATACAATGGATAAAGACCCGATTTGGAGTTGATTTCTAGAATACGTGCATCGGTTGCAAATACTTCGTGTGTTACTTGTCCATGCTCTACAAAACGAGGCTCGAGTAGGGTGTTTTCCATCTTTTCGTCGTAAAACACATAACCGCCCAAGCAGTCACCCAAGTGCATGTTTACCACACGCCAAGGCGTAAGAACTGTTTCTTTGTCGGGATTACGAAAACTGCCAAAAATAGTAGTAAGGCGAGCTATACGCTCTTCTACAGATAATTGGTCGGCAGCACGCGCCATAGTCCGGATACGTTTGCCAGCTTCGCGAAATATATCGGGTTCGTAATACTTTTTGAAACTATAGAAAACGTCCTTGCTAACTCCTTTGGGCATAAATTCTGTCCACGATTGTGGGTCAATCAGTTCGGCAAAATTATCAATCGTAATTTCAGCCTCTTCCTTATTTGCTTCAGCCCCATAAATAAGCAATGGCATTCGAATAGAAATTCCCTGTAGAATAGAAATTGCACTATCGCGATTTTTCTTTTTCTCGGCTTTTTCGTCGAGTAGTCGTTTTTGTTCTTCGGTAAGTTCCTGATTGGAGCGTTTCAACTTTTCGGCAGTTTCCAACTGTTCGTATTTCTCGTCGGTAAATCCCTGACGGTTAATATCTATATCGCCACTTTTGGGCATCGACTTTGTGCTACCAATAATTTTTTTGAGTCCTTCAAATTCTTTTAATGCCAGGGCATCGAGTTTCATTAAATGGTCGTTGTTATACAGAAATTTATCCTCAAAACCATTGCTAACAACACGGTCGATGTACACTTTTTTGAGTTGTGCCAACATACCTTCCACATTGTAAGTACTCATACGCGAGCCATCAACAGCAATTATGGGACAGAAATTAAGGAATTCGCCCATAATTTCACGGTCTTCTTTGGTAGTTTTTCCTGCTTTCGCTGATATTTTGGCCGTTTCGGCTATTACTTTCAGTGTTCGGTCGGGTGCAAAATCGAATACAAAACATTCTTCTTTGACTCGACCGTTTATGTTTGCCGGAGTTTGTACGCGAAATATTGTTTGCATATAAGCAGAAGCCGAAGAATTGAACGAACCCGAAAGCATAAATACAGCAGTCCAAGCTGGTACCGACACACCCGTTGTCAATCGTCCACACGAAAGTGTAATGGTGTAAGTTTCGTGCGGATTTTTACCAATAGCATTTTCAACTTTTTTGAGTGCCTCCTGATTTGCCTTTTCTTCATCTTCATCGCCATCACCTGCAACATTCACAATTTGGAACTGACTAAACACTGGATGCGATTGCAAAATTCCACTCAAAGCCCTTGCTTCTTTTACGCCCGGAACCATCCATAGTGAATGACGGAAGTTATCGCGATGAGCTTGTGTGGCAAAAGGATAATTGCTTTCGTTGTCGGTTTTACAAATCAGATTCAAAAACGAGCGCACATCATTCTCGTATCTGAACTTTCCATCTGCATTCGTACGGAAAAATTCACGGAAATTAAATGCTAATTCTTCATCAATATACTTTGCAAGTAACTTACCAAGGTCGTAAGTGTAAATATTCAGTCGTGGAAGTACTGAGTACGGATTAGGGTCTCCAAAATGAATTTTGTCCCAATCGGCTTTAGCTCGTTGTTCCATCACATAATCCCAGGTATATATTTCATCTTCTTTAAAGTCGTCAAGCAAATTAAACGGTGTACCCGAAAGACGCAAAACTTTTGTGTCTGGTTTAACTAATTCGCTCATCACGTTTATGCCCAATTCTGTTTTAGTGCCTTCGTGGGCTTCGTCAACAATAACAAAATCCCATTCAGCTGTAAACAGTTCTTCGTTTTTCAGAAAGTTCCCACCAACTTTTTCAGAGCCACGTAAATCTTGCATGGATGCAAAATATATATAGTGGCAGTTTTCATTTTTGCATTGTCTCTCGAGCGTTGTAAAGGTGTCGCCATTATCTTTCGAACCGTATCTGAATTTGGTGTCTATCTCTGTAAAAATCTTTTTAAAATCTTCGAACCAACCCGCATCTACTACTGGTCGGTGTGTGAGAATAAGTGTTCGTGTGAAATTCTTAACCTTCACAACTTGTAGTGCCGAAAGCGTTTTTCCAAAACGCATTTTGGCGTTCCAAAGCATTTGGTTCGATTTGCGGAATTGCTTTATAGTTTCATTTATTGCTATTTGCTGTTCAGGCCGAAACTCTATGGGATTTTGACCAACAGTTATTTCAGCAGCAGTAAGCGATTCCTTACCATCTTTAACTGCTTTAATTGCCTTTTTTACAGTTTCGAGGTCGGTTTCGAACCATTCATTGGCTTTATTTTCCGTGTCGAAAGTTTTGCGTTTTATCCCCGAACGTAAAAGGACTTTATGTACTTCATCGTCCGAAAAGGCATGAATTTTTCCCTTTTTGGAGAATACAGCTACTTCGGTATATAGCAATTCGAAATGAATTCCTGCCGTTTGTGTGTATTGGTTTATTCGTTTTTTAGCGGCATCATTCAATGCTTTGCAGTTAGGCTCGAGTCCCCAGATATTTTCATTATCGGAGGTAGCTTCTCCAATTTTAAGGCAGTTTTTGTGTTCAGCATCGTTAATCCGAAACACATAAATTAGTTTTAGTTTAAACGGCAATTCAAATTTCATAATATTATTTTTTTATAAGGTCAATAAATCGCATTTTTCTACCTTTTTTCCCTGTCTGCAAATCTTTGTTGCTCCAATCTTTTATCAGACAATAAATTCCATTGTGTTTATCAATTTTATCGTTTTTGCAACCTTCGCAGTTTTTTAAGTCCTGTCCTCCAAAAATGTCTAATTGAGAGCTTTGTTTCACACCACAACTGTTTGGAATAACCCCTTTGAGACCATTCATTTGCCACACATTCCACGAAATGAGGTAAGCAATGTATTGTATTGATTTCAACAGGGGTTGTTTGCTAAATTTTTGTTCGTAATTTTCGATAAAGGTGTAAAGCATGGCTTCGCGGGCAAGTAGCAAACTATCGCCTTGCCACTCGTAAGCATAAATATTTCGGTAAGCATCTTGTGCCGCTTCAAGCCATTCGGTAGATGTAAAAGTATTCTCATTTACGACCCTAAGTTTACGGTCGAGTAATCCTATGCGGCTTTCGATGGGAATAAATTCTCCTGTGGTGGTGTCGTATCGACTTGTAATATATGGAGCTTCGCCACAAGTTATTTCCATACGCTTTTCGTGTACATAGTGTTTCCATGTTTTACCTTCGGGAAAAGTAATTTTCTCAGGGTTAACTATCCACAAATGTGAACCATCTTCGGTTGTAATTTCGGTATTGAATACGTTTTCGCATCCAAACCAGGCAGTATCAATCAAATTGTTTTGTGCATTACAAATCCACGATAGTGTAAATACTTCAGCCATATCACGTGAGCGCGTTTGCTGTAATACTTTGTCTTTTTGTACACGTGGCATTATCACATTACCGTTATTGCCAGTAATCAATTCAGGCAAAATAGGTGAGCCAAATTCATATTCATTGCCTAACTCGCTATAATTGTCGGTCGCCCAAAAGATATTTTGTTGGGTGGTATGGTCGCGTAGAAGAATCTCCAATACTTCGGGGTATCGGTCACGTAGTTCGTTTTCCTTTATATCGATTTCGTTGGTCATTTGGCTTGCCGAGCGGCTGCCATTGGTCAGATAAGAAAAGTCACGGCATAAAAAAAGCGTGAACTAAATCCTTATCCACGCACGAGGCCCTAGGAAAGCCCACCACAAACGATAAGTCAAAAGCCCACGCCGTTTGGCGTGAGCATTCGCTCATTGAATCTGTTTGTGGTGCTCGCTTATTGAAATTTCCTAGGTTTCGTGCATGCGAACAATAGCAGAATGCTATTTAATTAATATGTTTGAAAAATTAGTTTGTTTTGTCATAATGCAAGGAGGCATGCTTCCTTGTCAAAAATAATTGTTTGTTTTAAAAAAAGTTATATTTTATGTCTGTTTTTGTTCTTACTGAAAAATGTATTACTTTTGCATCAATTCGTGTATGCGAAGGTGGAGGACTGGATGGTCCTTGGAAGCCCCGGTAACGGGGTTTTTTCGTTTTACTATGGCAATTTATTTATTCCATATCCTACCTTTTTTCCTTTATAATCAAATATTTTATCGTTTTTCAATACGTTGAGTATTTCGTCCGAAAAAGTTATCATTTCATCATTTATTTCGAAAATTTCATGAAAAGCATACCTTCTCATTGTATGTGCAAGCAAATCAGCCAATTGCAACCCCGCGATATTCGACAATTTACTTCTGACTTTTATTTCCTTTGAAGTTAAGTGTTCCATTAACTCTTCAGATTTTAAGTACTGAGTGCCATTTTCAATTAATTCTCGAAATGATTTTTTTAGTCTCATATCTTCTTTTCCACTTCATGATTCAATCATTACATCGCCCTTAACTAAGTTTGATTTCAAAAAAAGTCTGTATCGTTCAATTAAAACTTCCAAGCAATAATGATATGGATCAAATTTCCATTTGTTTTCATAATTGTCATTGTGTTCCAGTTTATCAAGAACAACAGCAATAACTTTAAACTCCCATTTTGCAATTAACGATAAAAGTTCATTGTTGAATGCTTTTTCAATTTCTGGATTTTTTAAAATCGTGAAAGCATTTTTTCTGTAAACCAATTCTTTTCTATGAAAAATTACTGGTTCATCAGGGTCAGAATAAAAATACTTTGCTTTTAAAGCTTCCAAATCTGGCTGAAATGTATCTCGTACATAAGCTACATTAAATACTATTCCAGTCAGACACAAAAAACGATGATCAGGATTTACAGAACTTTTTAAATCAGGGTTTCCAACTTCATCAATATATATTCGATATTTCATATTTGAAATTTGTGCAAATGTAATAAATCTAAGTCAAAAGCCCACGCCGCTTGGCGTGAGCATTCGCTCATTGAATCTGTTTGTGGTGCTCGCTTATTGAAATTTCTCAGGTTTCGTGCATGCGAAAAATAGCAGAATGCTATTTAATTAATATGTTGAAAAAATACGGTTTTTAATCGATAATTATGTTTTTTGTTATTTCTGTTATATTTTTAATCGTTCACCATGTTGTAAAATCTGGTTTACAATGGGTATATTGCCATTAAATTCATTTCTGCTAAATGCATGTGGCTCAATTAAGGTTTCTTCGCCTTTACGAATTACCATTAATTTTACATCTGTTTCGAATGTGTGGTTTTCATTATCGCTCAGCACAATAGCAATATCAATATCACTATTTTCGTGTTGATTACCTTTTGCATATGAGCCAAACAACCATGCTTCAGAGAAATTCAAATTAGATTTTCTAACACGCCTCAGATATTCACGACTTATTTTCAGAGCAGTTTTTTTATCCATAATCTGCAACTTTTTATATTTTCAATCCACTCTTTTGTAAAACTTTCAGTACAAAGTAAATAAAAACTTTGCTTATAATCGTCGTATCGGGCATTTATATTGAAACGGGAAATACTATCCAGCACTATTTGCTGTGTCATGTCTAGTTCAACACCCGATTTTTCACATATTCTTCTTAAATCATGGATTAATGGAGGATATTCTCCTATTCTCTTAACAAACAAAGCTTTAAGTAATTTCTCGATTACTAAATGCCCCATAAAAAGCGACCAACTATAGTTTTTTTGTTTCGTACAAATCATTCATAGTTTTGTAATCTTTATCGGCACTTTCAATCCAATAATTTATAATTCGCTCTATGTCAATGCTCTCTTTCATATATAAGCGTGATATTGTTTTTTACTCGTTTTTTTGAACAATAGCTAGCATGCTATTTAATTACTATTTTAAAAAAAATACGGTTTTTAATCGATAATTATATTTTTGTTTATTGTTTTTATGTTAGTATCGCAATGCAATGCGTCTGTACGATTAATAGATTTCAGCGTCAAAAGTAAAAATAAAAATCTACAAGTGCAATAGAATGTGAAAAGTAAATGAAAGAATTAGTTTATGGGAATACATTATTTTAAATACCCACTATGCGTTTTAATTCACTCACACCTTCAGTTGCTCCCTTCTGTATAAAAGTAAGTTTGGTGTAATTAGCATCTACTTGGTTTGGGTCAATCAGATAAACAGGGACATTGTAACGTGCATATCGCACCAAACCTGCCGCAGGATATACCTGCAATGAAGTTCCAATCACTACCAGTATATCTGCCGATTGTACAATTTCGGTGGCATACGCTATATTGGGAACTTCTTCGCCAAACCACACAATATGTGGCCGTAAAGGATAACCTTTGGGACACAAATCACCCATAAAGTATTCTATCTTTTCGGGTTTCACATCATATATTTCTTCCCCCGGGCTGGTTGAACGCATTTTCATTAAGTCGCCGTGCAAATGCAACACCCACGAACTTCCTGCACGTTCGTGCAAATTGTCAACATTCTGAGTTATAATCTTTACTTCAAAGTGCTTTTCAAAATCAACCAATCCCTTATGTCCTTCGTTTGGCTCTGAATCCACCAATTGCTTGCGACGTTCGTTGTAAAATCGGTGTACAAGCTCTGGATTTGTATCCCATGCTTCAGGCGTTGCCACATCCTCAATCTTATGTTTCTCCCACAACCCACCCGAATCTCTGAATGTCGAAATTCCACTCTCTGCCGACATACCGGCACCGGATAAAATTACCAGTTTTTTTTTGAATTGTGCCATAGTTTTAATTTTATATTTTGATTCATTTGAATTATAAATTTATAATTGAATTCCAATTATTGGCATTAGCCAAATGATTATTTTTTTATCAAATTCACAAACCTTTTTCCATTCAGCTAATTTTTCAAACCCCAAAACTACAAAAAAAAATTCACTTTTTGCTTTATTTGTTAATGTGTTTTTGTTTGAAATGTAATTATTGATTGTGGCAAAACGACAGATAAGTTGTGCAGATGTTGTATTTTAATTCAAAATAAACTACTTTTGCAAATATACTTCTGCTTTCGTAACAAATCAAAAGTCAATCAACAAAAATGAGAAAAAACATATTAAAACAGACCCTTATGGCAATAGCCGTATTAGCAACCGCCTCGTGTGCAACAAAAGACAACAGCCCGATTATTGGCAAGCAAAACCCTGAAATTAAAAACGGTCGTATGACTCCCGAAGTACTTTGGGCATTTGGACGTGTAGGTGGCCTGCAGGTTTCGCCCGATGGGAAACGGGTGCTCTATTCCGTTTCATATTATTCCGTTGTCGAGGACAAAGGAAACTCCGAACTCTTTGTAATGAATGCCGATGGTTCGGACAAAAAGCAGATTACCGAATCGGCTGTGCGCGAAGCTTCGGCCAAATGGATGAATGATAACGAACATATTGCGTTTTTGTCGTCGGAAAGTGGCACCATGCAGCTTTGGATAATGAAAAGTGATGGCAGCGACCGTCAACAAATTACCGAGCGCGAAGGTGGTGTGAACGATTTTGCTTTTTCGCCCGACGAATCGAAACTGCTATTTGTGGCCGATGTAAAATACGGCGAACGCACCGTAGATAAACATCCCGACCTGCCCAAATCAAGCGGCATAATTGTAAACGACCTGATGTACAAACATTGGGACGAATGGGTACAAGCCATCCCCCACCCTTTTGTGGCTGAGTTTGATGGTAGTAAAATAGCCAACGAAAAAGACATTTTGAAAGATGAACCTTTCGAAAGTCCGATGAAACCTTTTGGCGGCATTGAGCAATTGGCATGGAGTCCTGACGGTAAAACCATAGCTTATACCTGCCGCAAAAAAACAGGAAAAGCCTACGCCATTTCCACCAACTCCGATATATATTTTTACGATATAACTTCGGGAAAAACCGTAAATAAAACCGAAGGCATGATGGGTTACGACATTAACCCAAGCTTTTCGCCCGATGGCAAGTGGCTGGCGTGGGAAAGCATGGAGCATGATGGTTGCGAATCAGACAAAAACCAACTTTTTATTATGAACCTGCAAACAAGCGAAAAAACCGACCTATCGGCCAACTTCGACCAAAACTCCGAAGGATTAACATGGACACCGGACAGCAAATCGATTTATTTTACAAGTGTTTGGCATGGTGTGACGCAGATTTACAAAGCGGATATTGCCGCTGCAAAAATTACACAAATCACCAAAGGACAGCACGATTACGAAGCCGTAGAACTTGCCGGCGACAAGTTGATTGCACTAAAGCATTCGATGAGCATGCCCAACGAAGTGTATAGTGTAAATCCTGCAAGCGGCGAAGCGGTGGAACTTTCGTTCGAAAACAAGGATTTGTTAGCCAAACTAAACATGGGAAAAGTGCAAGAGCGCTGGGTAACTACCACCGACAATAAACAAATGTTGGTTTGGGTAATTTATCCACCCCAATTTGACCCGAATAAAAAATATCCAACCTTGCTTTATTGCCAGGGCGGACCACAATCGGCTGTAAGTCAGTTTTGGTCGTACCGCTGGAATTTCCAGATTATGGCTGCCAATGATTATATTATTGTAGCTCCAAACCGCCGCGGCTTACCCGGATTTGGCGACGAATGGCTCAAACAGATTAGTGGCGATTATGGCGGGCAGAACATGAAAGATTACCTATCAGCCATTGACGATGTAGCCAAAGAGCCTTATGTGAATAAAGACAAAATGGGCTGTGTAGGTGCAAGTTACGGTGGTTTTTCAGCTTACTGGCTGGCGGGTCATCACGAAAAACGCTTCAAAGCATTTATTGCCCACGATGGCATGTTTAACCTACCACAACAATACCTCGAAACAGAAGAAATGTGGTTTGTAAACTGGGATTTGGGTGGTGCTTATTGGGAAAAAGACAATAAAGTGGCACAAAACTCCTATGCCAATTCGCCGCATTTGTTTGTAGATAAATGGGATGCGCCTATTTTGGTGATTCATGGCGAAAAAGATTATCGAATATTGGCTTCGCAAGGCATGGCAGCATTTAATGCCGCTGTACTACGCGGTGTTCCGGCCGAAATGCTTATCTTCCCCGACGAAAACCATTGGGTGCTAAAACCACAAAACGGCGTACTCTGGCAACGTACATTTATAGGCTGGCTGGATAAATGGTTGAAGTAAAAATAGTGGATTTTTTGCAAAAAGCACTACCTTTGCAGGCTGAAAAACAGTAAGCCGGTTTGTCGCTGCCGTAATTTACG
>CAMDNO010000131.1 GCA_945902955.1 Porphyromonas cangingivalis | reverse complement strand
ATAAGTCCAACCGGTACTTTCAGCGATTGTTGCAATAACCGCCCGAAATAATATGCCGTAGCGCTAAAATTGCGCACCGTTTCGGGTTTTGACTCTTGCCATGCTGCGTCAATGTCGTATTGTGGTTCATGCGCCGCTTTTCGGGGTGCAGTGTAAATTCTGATTTGCGAATTTTCGCTGTTCAAAATGTCAAAGTTTGAACCTGTAACAGGTTGTCCGGAGTAGCCTTTCATGGGCATTTCCATATTGCTCTGACCGGAGCAAAGCCACACTTCACCTAACAACACATTGGACAATGTGAGTGCTTTGCCATCGCTGATAACCATTTTGTAGGGTCCTCCGGCAGCCGTTGTGCTGAAAGTGAGCTTCCAATGCCCGTTTTGATCGGCAATGGTGCTGTACTTTTTGTTATTCCATTCGGTGGATAAAGTCACTTTTTTGTTGGGATCAGCTTTTCCCCATATTTTGGCAATGGTTTGCTGCTGAAGTACCATGCCGCTTGCAAAAAATGTAGGAAGTTTTATTTCGGCATTTACTATGAATAAAAACTGAAATAAAACGAATAAAAGACTAAGTTTTTTCATTTTTGTAATATTGTCTTATGTTAATTCTGCTCTCAGCACCGAATTATTGAAATATTCGGGCAAATCTGTTCTGGATTCGGATGGGCCAACCGGAGGCGCAGATTCCAATGCTAATGCTATTTCGTTATCCAATTCAACAAGCTCAATTTGAGGCGCTTTGTATGATTTTTTATTTTGCATGATATTTTTAATTAGAGGTAAGAGGTAAGAAAGTAAGAGCTAAGTACTTGTTCCTTAACTCTTACCTTCTTGCTTACTATTTTATAATTACTCTTGTTGTTTGATTATTCACTTTTACCACATAAACGCCTTGCGTTAGTTTATAGTTTACAGTATGTAGATTATAGTTCAAAATACCGTTTTCAATTAACTGACCCATGGCATTGTAAATAGCATAGTTGCTTTTTTCGGGAGCACTAATCGTAATCTGATTAGCTGCGTTTACGAATACCTGAGCATTGAATTTATTTGTATTTTCAACACCTGTTGTAACGCTGGGGGCTCGGAAAATGAGGGTGAAACGGTTGGCATCGTTTACCGCCGACGAACTAAAATTGTAAGCTTTACCGTTTGTGAGATTAAACTCGGCATTGTTAGACTGTTTGTCTTTCAGAATTACCTGCAAATCCGAACCCAGATTTTTCAATTCCGTAGCTGCAATGCTAAAGTCATTTCCTTTGGAAGTGGCAAAACCAAGTGGTAATTCCATTCCTTCGCTTAATTCGCTCAAGGCGTTTATTGCCAGCTTTTCGTTGCCTACTTGTGTAAAAATTTCAGGTTGGTTGTACGATTCAGTGTTGAAATATTTGGGTGCATCGTAGCTATCAAACACATTTGAAGCATTTGCGCTTGCGTAAATCACTGCTTCGTCGGCACTTACACCGTTTGTTACACTCAGACGTACCAACGGCATTTCGCTTGTAGTGCTTTTAGGCGCTTTGAGCAAGTTCGAACCTACATCTGTTTTGTGCGAACGCATGGTATTTTTGAACGTGAGTGTACCTCCAGTAGATTTTACCCAAAATGCTTGCATAGGAGGAACCAAATTACTTACTGTTGAAGGACTAACCTGTCCACCTGCACTAACCGTAGCAAAAATATAGATAGAACCTTCGTAAGCCCATGTAACTGTATTATCAACAATGCTCGTAGTTGAGCCACTTGGACCGCCTGTAGCAGCAGAAGTACCCGCTGTGGTTACTTTATAAAATCGTGTTCCGTTGTAAACAATTTCATTCAGGATATTATAATCATGGTTTGGCTGCCATTCACTTTTGCCATTATAATTAATGGTACGGTACCACATAGTCCCTGTAGGCATTTTAGCTCCGGTAGTTGCATTTGTATTAATTAGGTCAGTTGCTACTGCCGACCAGTCGAGGTACGAAGGATAAGGATTTCCAACAAGGTTAAAGCCTTTTCCTGTTTCCGAATGATAAGTAAGCGTAACCGGAATATTGCCCGAATTGGTGATGCCTGTAAATTCCACGTTTCCTGTTGAACCTTCGGTAGGCGCTGCTACCTGAATATATCCTTTGCCGGGAGTTAATGTAGACGCAGTCGGCCATAAGCCGGTTGCTTCGTTGTATTCCACTACCGAAGTCCCTCTGTTTAATACGCTAGCATTGGCAGCACTCAGTGGCGTACTCATATACCAGTTGCGACCGGAAGTTACACGTTGCTGAACAACCGCATTTACTGTTGGTGCATTGTAATTATCCACAAAGGTAGCTGTGCCATTTTCATCGCTTTGGAGGGTTAATGTTCCGCTCAATGTTTTTGTGTCAGCTAATGTTACTTTTGCTCCGGGAGCTGCAGTAATGGCATCCACCTCTGTGTCATCATCAATAGTAAGTGTGGCACCTGTTGCAACATTTAGTTGACTTGATGTATTTAGGTTATAAGCTGAAATGGAAGATGAATTGTTAACTGTTACTGAGCTTGAAGCAGGAATTACCTGTTCCCAGGTGGTGCCAACCCTAAATCCGCCAAACTTGGCTCCAATTCCTGTTTGGCGAATAAGAAGGTGAACAGCGGCTGTTCCCCAGTCTATTTGATTAGCATCTTCAAAATCAACAATAGAATTAACCTGTTCAGACTCCTTAAGGGTTAAATCAGGGTTTATGTATAAGCTTATTTTATCATTATTAGCCCCAGCTATTCTGTTGTATTTTAGCACCAATAAATGTGTGTTAGCAGCGTTGAAAGCAATGGAAGGGTCGCTTTTGGTGGTAACTTTACTCACAGCAAACTTTACTGTGTTGTCGGCAGGAAAGTGCTGAGCTGAAACGCGGCATCGGGTATATTCCCCCAAACTTTGGTTTAAAACAAAAATTTCACGAAGTCCTGTTGTTACTGTATTTTGATCATCTATCTTTACAAGAAACGATGCATAAACAGAAGTGCCATCAACAGGAGCGGAAACGCTGGTTAATTTGACAGAAGCCCGTGCAGTATTATTTTTGTTGGTTATTGCTACACGTCCGTTATTGGAGCCGAGATAATCGGGGTAAACAAGTGGTGTAGCTCCAATTAGCGGACTCGTACCGTCATCCCAGCTTGTATTTGTACTCACAGCCCAAGAATCGTAACCCTCTAAGTTTCCATCCACTGTAGCTGACACAAAGTTCTCAGTATAAGTTGACGATCTAACCACATCGGCCCATTTGTCTGAAAAACGTAAACCGGCAATTTTTGCATTAATTCCGGATGCTTGTTGAATGGCTATAGCCCTGATTTGTTGCAATCCCCCAGTAGCTGCTATGTTGCTACTCAAGGCTGTGGATTGAGCTTCGCTGTTATCTATGGTAGGATTTACATAAAATGTATATGCTACATTAGCTCCACCACTTATTGGTTTGACTTTTAAAACAATAAAATGAGTCTGATCGAAGCTCAACTTTCCTGACCAAGTAGATACAGTACTATTTGTTGTTGACATACCAAAGTTAAACCCATCGGCATCAGCTCTTACAAGAACGGCACCTCTTACCGTAGTGCTGGTGTGATTTGCATCCCAGGTTATCAAATATCCGGTTGCAGTGATACTCGAAACCTTTACCAAAAGACCCAGATAAAAATCAGTACCTGTATACGGATTTGTATTGGATAAACTGTAGACACTACGTCTGTTTAAATTTCCATCGGCCAAAATAATTGCTTTGCCTGCATTATTATCCACATAGTTTGAATAACTTAAGGTGCTGTTTTCCACAGTTGGTGAACTTCCGCCAGTTGTTGCTGAAGATCTGTTCCATTGATTTACTAAAATAGCATCAGTTGATGTACTATAAGAACCTTTCTCCAGAGTCGGATTAGTCCCCATAGCAGTTGTTGCAAAAAACGAAGTGTGCGTAATCGGCAAAGTTTGCGGGTATTGCGCAAACGCACCTGCCACAACTATGCAGCAAAATAAGATTGAAAGTAATTTTCTTTTCATGACATATTAAATTTAAAAATTTTTATAGATGTTGTAGGCTGCAAAAATAGTGGGTACTACGCAGCAGAAGGGTATAAAATAATACTTAATAATGGATATAATTGTTCAATTCAAAAATTTTTGTGAGGAGTAAATAGGGTCTGCAAAAAAAAACATATCAAATTGAATTTTAATCATTTATAAGGTATGTCATCAAATTAAGTGCACGGTTAATTGAGAAACTATTTCAATATCCTTGCATTATTTCAATAACATATTACGGTGCGCTGCACCTTAACTTAAACATGATTATAATCAAGGCTACAAATAGCACCGTGCGCTACACCTTGATTTAGGTGCAGCGCACCGAAATATATTTTATCAAATAATATTGCGTAAGTTTTCCAGCAGGCCATAAATGCACAGCTTCTTTCTCTTTTAATGCCAAACTCCGGAAGTATTTTCGCATTCCGTAGTTTGGCAAAATTAGAATTATTTGATACTAATCAATCCTGATTTTTTGTATGGTTTGCTTACCATTGGCGTGGGTAAACTTCAGGATATAAATACCTGCCTGTAATCCGGTTTCGGCTACGGTTGCATTTATATGTTGATACACTTTAGCACCTTGCAAACTGTACACATCAAAGGTTCCGGCTTCATTTGCTAAGATTGATTTTCCGGAAACTGTAAGTTTGTAAGCAGATGCAGTTTCGATTGCTGTAGTCGAATTGTCTTCAGTTAGGCTAACATCGTCCAATAAAATTCCGGAATAAAGGGTTTTGGGTGTAGCATCATATATCGTAACTATTCCTACTCCGAAATAGGCAGTGCTGAAATCGGCTGTTGAATGTGTACTGATCCAGGCTGGTATGTCAATTGTAGTTTGATACTTTGTCCAGGTAGTTCCGCCTGTCAGAGGAATAGTTGTGTATTTAATTGATTTTGCTGTATTGTCGGTAATGTAAAACGTTAAATCCGTACATTGATTATTGGCTGTTGCATCTACTTTTGCCCAGACAGATGCTACATACTTTTTGGTGTTTGATAAGCTTGTCGTTAATTTTTGAAAGTTTACACATCGGGCATTACTCACTAAATCAAATCCGGTTCCGGTATATCCAGCGGTAATTTTCAGATTCATACAAGCTGCACCCGATTTAAAATCTGCGGTAGTCAATACTCCTTTTACGTAGGAAGTACTTGATGACTTACGCACCCACATGCCAGCAGTAATTGTTTCCGCGGTTGATGTTGGATTTGCAGTTTGGGTAACTACGTCCCAAAAGCTGTTGTTTGTCCTTCTCAATACGTTGGTTGTGCCTTCTACCACCGTAAAAGTAGAAGCTTCAGCTTCGAAGCCGGGGTTTGTAACTAAATTTTGTGCATACACACCAGCCGCCATAAGGCAGCAGAATAAAATAGAAAGTAATGTTCTTTTCATGACAAATTAAATTTAAAAGTTTTTATAGATGTTGTAGGCTGCAAAAATAGTGGGTACTACGCAGCAGAAGGGTATAAAATAATACTTAATAATGGATATAATTGTTCAAATCATTTTTTTTGTGAAGGGTAAACTAAATAATTATTTTCAATTAACTTTCTCACTATGTTACCAATGACATAAACTAATTACTGTTTGATTATCAGCAATATACTTTTTTGTCATTACCACATTGTTGGGCGTGCCAAACGAGTGCATTTTTTCATGATATAAAATTATATAAAGAATTATTTTTTGTGATTCAAATACTTTTTTTCAACCAGATTACAGCACCACCGTATGCACTTATCCCAATTGAATAATGGGGTCGTGCTTTTTGCACAATTTTGACAAAAGGAACTACAGAATCTTGTATCAATGGACTGGGACGATGATTTTCCATGATCAACTTCATTTTTTCAGATTCTCTATCATCTAAAAATAGGGAAGCTTCAAATTGATAATATGCAGGAACGAAAGATAACACGTCAATATTCAAATCAAAAGCTTCATCAGTTCCATTCAAAGCATAAATAAACCAATCGTCACCTGTTCGTCGGGCAACAACGGCTGATTTACCAAGTTCGGTTTGTGGTAGTACAATGGTTTCGTCCCAAACTGTGGGTACAGCTTTTATAAAATCTAAAGCAGGAGCTACAGTAGGTTCATGCATCAATACATACGGGTCTTCGGCAACGACCTGCAATGGCGAATTAAAAGCCACAAGCGTTGCCAATTGATGCGCAAAAGTTGTATTTCCAGGATTTACAAACGATAGCGGCGTATAATCGCCATGTCCTACTGCTAATCGGGTAAATGGCAACAATACATTGTGACACGAAAGAATTGGACCTTCCGACATTTTATTCAGTTCCAAGCCCCGAATTCCTTCGCGTGTTATTTCGTTTGGATATGTATAGGATTCACCTGAAGGCGATTGGCAACCATGAAAATTTACCATTAGCTTGCGCGAAGCACATTCTTTTAAAAGTTTCAGTTCGAAGTCAATAAAAAATTTACTTTCGCTATTCATAAAATCAACCTTAATTCCAGCCATACCAGCACGTTTTACTTTGTCGAGCCATTGGCGCATAGATGTGTAATCATCAGCCGGATCGGAAATAGTATTGGAATGATTCCACAAAAAAAGTTTAACGCCTTTTTTGTTTCCATAGTCAGCCAATTCTTTCAGCTTTTCCCAATAATTTTCCCATTTTCCATATCCTTCGTCAATAACCGAATAACGAAATTTTAATTCGGAAGCATAATCAATAAATTCGCGTTCCTGTTCGGGTGTTCCTGTGCCGCGACTAAACCAACGCCAAACGGATTTTCCGGGAATAATATAATCGGTATTGGCATAAAGCAGCGCATCGGGTTTTGGCGACAGCTGCCTGATAACTTCTTGATTTACCAACTCTGTAAGATTATCTGCAACAAAAATAACACGCCAGGGCGTACAAAGGGAAGTACTTAGATAGAAACCATCAGTCGATTCCGTAAAATCAGCTTTTATCCAATCGGGAGCACCACACTCCCAACGCAAACCGCTGTAGTTCTGAAGATTTGCTTCGGTTGCCACGGCATATTTTCCCTCCTGAAGTTCAAAAACGAGTGGTTTCCCTTGCACCGTATTTGACCCCGAAACAGTAGGCAAATCTTGTAGCTGACATTTTTCCCAAGTGCCGGCATAGGATTTTAGCTTCCACGCATTTTTACGTTCAAAATAATATACGTTTGCACTTTCAGGAATTTTAAAGGACGAAGCCTCCGACTTCATTACTAACCCTTTCCCAATATTGGACGTGTACCGAAAAGCAACAGCATTGTTGAGTATTGCAACTTGTACCGAAACAGGCGATTTTTTGCTTGAAAACTGATATAGGGTATATGCCTGATCTGTTGACTTTAATTTTTTTGAACCTGAAATTTTATCGAAGTTATAATTTGTATTATCCAATGTAATACCCACTTTGGATTTAAACTCGACTCCACGAACAGAAAATTTTAATATTGTTTCGCCATTTTCGTGCACCCATTGCACATAAGTAGATTTGTCGGCCGAAAAATAGCTCTTTTCAGCTTTCAACAAATGAACGAATCCACTTATCAGAATGATACATACTAATTTTAAAGTCCAACGTTGCATTTAATAATAAATAAACTGTTTCGTAATTTTGGTATTCGAGTGGCAACGGTGCAAAGGGTATTGTAACCGTCGAAAAAATTGTTTATTCTAATCGCCAATTGCAACTATCTGTAAGTATTGATTTTCCTTTTTGCGCCTTTACTTCAATTCTATTTTCGCCTTTTTGGAGGCTTACAGCATCCCATTGCACCATGGCCTCTTTTACGGTCTTTCTTCCCAGTGAAATCCCATTTACAAATAGTTCCACAAGGTCTAAATTGGAATATACTCTGACGAATGTATTTGCCTTTATTCTATTTACAAAACGACGGTTGGCAATATACAGTACCGATTCGTCTTTATTCCACGAGGCTTTGTAAAACCAAAAGGCATCTTTTTTAGTTCTTCGGTCGAAGGTTACCAAACCTTTGTCGTTGCGCCCTGCACGGTCGCCCTCGGTGCGATGTACTGCTCCGAAATCGAACAGATTCCAGATAAACGAGCCCCAAATATAAGGACGTTCGCTGATTGCTTTCCAGTTTTCTTCGTGATAATGTGCCTGCCAGGCTTCGGGATGCCAGTAACTTGTTGGATTGGCGGGAACAAGTTCATCCTGATGATGGAAAATACTTGCTCCTGCACCGTATTCGCTGATGGCAATTTTTAATTGGGGCGATTGTGCATGAATTCCATCAGCCCAACTGCCTATTTGTGCAGGTTTACCACCGTACCAGCCGAAGTATTTATTCCAAGCAATTAAATCCGTTACTTCGTTAATTTCCGCTTTGTCAATCATAGTGGCAGCTACTGTTAGGCGTGTAGGGTCTTCGGCTTTTGCTAATTTATTGAGTTCCTGAATGTAGTCAATCGGACTCTCTTCATCTTCTTTCAACTCATTAAATAAGCCCCAAAAACAAATGCCCGGTCGGTTGTAATTCTGACGTATCATTTCGCTGAGCTGTTGTTTGCCGTTTTGGCGGAACGAAACTTGATTAACGTAACCTTGGTCGCGGTATCCGCCCGGCCCTACAAAAGGAATTTCGGACCAGGTAACAAATCCGTTTTTATCCAGCAGGTCGTAAAAATGCGGTGCGTGTGGATAATGTGAGAGACGTATGGCATTGGCACCCATTTCTTTCATAATTTCAACATCCTGTTCGTGGTCTTCGGGATGTAGCGCATTACCCTTTTCCGAACGATCCTGGTGGCGGCACACGCCCCGCAATTGTAAATGTTCGCCATTCAGGAAAAAGCCTTTGTTCGCATCTACCGAAAAATAGCGTAACCCAAGCGGCTGTTCCAACTTGTCAATTAATTTCCCATTTTGGTATAAATACAGTACGTTTTTGTACATAAATGGGTCTTTGCGTCCATTCCAGAGATGCGGATTTTTAAGCGTATAAGGAATTTCTACGGTTGATGTGCTGTTTGCCTTTACAGTTACGCCCGCTTCTTTTGTCAGTACGGTTTTTGCGCCATTCATTACTTCCACTTTTACTAAATAGCTTTCTTCGGAGGTATTTCCATTATTAATCAATACCTTAGCATTGACTTCGGCCAATTGGTTGGATACGGATTTTTGTTCCAAATAAACGCCCGATGAAGCATAATCCTGCAAGGTGAAACACGATTTTTCGGTAATAATCAGATTTACATCGCGGTAAATGCCTCCATAAAAATTGAAATCGCCCACCAACGGCATAATATCCATTTGCAAGGCGTTACTAACACGCACCAACACTGAATTCTCTTCTCCATACTTTACCCTGTCGGTAATTTCGAAAACAAAAGCCGTATAACCTCCCCGATGTTCACCAATATGTTTTCCGTTTATAAACACATTAGCAACGGTATTTACACCGTCGAATTTCAAAAACAAGCGTTTTCCTTGCCATTGCTTATCAATAAAAAGCATTTTCTGATAATTTGCCTGCCCACGGTAATAAGCCAGATTGCCTGTAAGCGCATCGTCAGCATTCCATGTATGTGGAATTTGTACGAGTTTTCCGGCTGTTTTGGATACTTCATACCCATACACAAACTTCCAGTTACTATTTAGTAGATGTGTCTCTCTGAACTGACTAAAAGTGAATGTGCCGGTGAGTAAGAAAAGTAAAATGGCGAGGTGTTTTTTAAAATCGTAGATTTGCATATTTTTTTGAAGGTTGATATGACTTTTTAAATTACAAGGTTTTTATTTTCAAATCTTTAAATAGATACTCATTATCGCTAATGTGGTAAGGCTTACCGCTGGCAGTGGTAATGTTTTTGATTGTTAACTCTTTGGTAACAATATATGGAAATTTCTCCACATAATTCTCGTCTTTTTTCTTCGGATTAAAATCACCAAAAATTGCAGGACCTTTATAACCGGAAGAAGCATTCGTATCGTTAATTTTCAGGTTTTCGATGGTAATGCGTTCGGGCATATAGCACACGTAACCAAAATCGTGCTGACCATCGTTGCTCCCCAAAATCACATTTACTTCATCCAGATTTTTTCCCGAAGGAGTAAATTCACAGTTGTGGATAATCAACTCGCCATTCCACGTGCTTCCATAATCGCTGCGCAAACTCACTATCCTGTTGGCACCAATAATCTTTGTATTTTCGATAAGTAGTAAACCCTCGCCAATGGCATTGATACCCGCATGGCCTAAAGTGCAATTCCGAATGGTAGCATTGGCTACACCCATGTGCGCATCGAAACGCGAGAAATGACAATTGTCGAACAAAATATTTTTGCAGAAGTTTGACGCAAAAAGTCCCCAATATTTGCGGTCAGTTATGTCGTTGGTTTGCTTACAATTGATCACCGAGATATTAAGCGCGCGGTTCGTTGTAATATCGTAAGTGCCCATGGACACCTCTACTCCGGTATTTCCGATTTTCTTGTAAACCTTATGTCCGGTGAAGGTGGTGTTTTTTACGGTTACAAAAGCACATTCCGAAACGGAGATAAATCCCCCGTACGGAGAACCCACTTCACCCTCGCCGGTGATGGTGTGCAGCAAACCATCCACCACCACATTGGAGCGTTTTACCGCAATTCCACGCGAGTAATAATTGGTTTTCTGGCCTTCGGCGTTTGCAATGGTCTGAAATTTTCCACCTTTCAGGGTTAGGATTGTTTCGTCGATTGGTAAAGCGATGATGCTCGAAATTTCGTCGAAATCCCAAATAATGGGTGTGTTTTTATCCACATTTCCGTTTTTATCTACCATAAAAACATCGGTTTGGGAAGCTCCGTTGTTTTGATTAGCGCCTCTACGAATGTAACGTTTTACTTTGCTATTGGTTACCGAAATAACGTTTGTTCCGGCAAAAGTAGCATCTATTTTTGCCTGATTCCGCTTGAGCGATGCAACGCCTTTGAGCTTTACAGCTTGTTGCGTGGAGCCAACCACAAACACATGCTCGCCGATTTTTTCCACATTGCGGTCGTCGATAATAAACTGCGATATTCCAAAATCGGTATTCGTGCGAATTTCAGCTGTACGTTTTTTGCCGCTGATGTAGTAAGTAGCTTTGGAGTTGGTTTTTACAGGCAGGTTAAGCTGGTTGGCGTAGCGATGTGCAGCCACAATAGCGTCGAAATCGTCGGTTTTGCCATCGCCTTTGGCGCCAAAGGTTTCGTAATCCACAAAACCTTTTTCCAGCATTTTCTTTCCATCTTTTTTTGATACCGAAATCCGGAGTTCGCCTTTATCGTTGGTGAAAACTTCTGTTTTTTTCTTGTTTGTCGAAATAAAATCATTGGTTGCTGCGCTATTTTGTGCCGTAGCGATGAATACCAAAAAGAGAAATACGAGGAAGAGAATGAAATTTGTTTTCATGGATAATGATTTTTTTTATAGCAATACGCTCATAGCTGTCCGAATAATCTTTTAAAATGAGTTTTTTTTATATACTTATTATCAATAGCTTTATATTATGCTCAAATGTGAGTTTTGTTTATTTACTAAGTAAAACCTTACCGAGACTTTTAGTTGTTCCCTGAAGGTCTTTTCCAAAAATTTCAGCTTCAAAATTAGCCGCATTTTCACTAACCGGCACTGTAAATTCGTAAGGATAAACATCATCAGTAATTGATACACCATTGCTTACCAACGTGGCTGACGAGTATTTAGTGTCATCTTCGGTTAAATAAACATAAGCTGTTTTTGATGCTTTTCCGAAACTCAACAGCATAGAGCGAATTTTATCTTCGGGCGAAACATAATATCCGTTTTTCCAACCTTCTGTTTTTGCCAATATCGCGTCCTGAAATTCGACTTTTGCTGTAATGCCGTCGATAATCAGGGCTGTAATGCCATTGGCAGAAATAGTTACATTCAATTTTCCGTTCACAATTTCAGCTTTCCTTTCCTCCTTATTATCGGCAATAATCCGAACATTGTATTTTTTAGTTGGCTCAAAAACAACTTTTTCGGCATTCAAATCCATCGTTGTTGCCACATTTTTGTCGCTCTGATTACAAAATGCTACCATTAGCTTTTTTTCGGCACGGGCACTTATGTAATTTAATTCTACCGAACCTGTTTTTAAGAGATTATCGGGCATCCAAAGTTGAGCTTTTTCGCCGTAAAAAGTTCCTGACTTCGAACCATAAAATTTGCTTTGCAAGTAGGCATATCCTTCAATAAATTCGCTCGGAAAATCAATTTTTTGAGCTGACCGAACCCATGTGTCCGTTACTAAATAATCGAGCAGTAGCGATGCGTTTGGCATTATGTGATTGTAATGAAACGAATTCACACTTAAATCTTTGTGGTCGCGCAATGGGTAGTCTTCTTTCTCGTAAATGGTAGTTCGGGCTGTATTGATGTGGTATCCGGG
>CAMDNO010000130.1 GCA_945902955.1 Porphyromonas cangingivalis | reverse complement strand
AACCAAAAGCAATTATTGATGTATTTGGCGAATCGGCTTACAAACTAAATATTAGTTCGACAAAATCGATGACAGGGCATCTTCTTGGTGCTGCTGGTGCGGTGGAGGCTATTGCTACTGTTTTAGCACTTGTAAACGACATAGTACCTCCAACCATCAACTTTACCGAAGGAGACGAAGACGAAAATATTGATTATAATCTTAATTTTACATTTAACAAAGCACAAAATCGCGTCATTAATGCCGCTTTGTCGAACACTTTTGGTTTTGGCGGACACAATGCAAGCATTATTGTGAAGAAATATGTTCGTTAAGCTGTGATTAAAACAGTCATATTAAAATTCAGGCTCTTTCCGAAATCTCGGAGAGAGCCTTATTTATTGTTTCAAAAGCTATTGGGATTTTATCCATATAAAATAGAGTATTACCAATTAGCCATGTTACACCGCTCGGCATCGGTTCCTACCGACGATGGGATTATGCTTAGCAACGAACGGTTGGAGTTTCTGGGTGATGCCGTTCTCAATTCTGTTGTTACCGACATATTGTATCGACGTTTCGAAAATCAACGAGAAGGGTTTCTGACTAATACACGTTCTAAAATTGTGAAACGTGAATCGCTCAATCGATTGGCGCTCGAAATTGGCCTCGACAAACTCATGATGGCTGGCAAGAACGTAAAAACAACCGGAAATACAAACATGCTTGGCAATGCGTTAGAAGCATTGTTGGGAGCCATTTATTTGGATTATGGTTACAAAAAGTGCAAATATTTTGTCGAAAATCGCCTTCTCAAAAACTTTATCGACATTGACCAAGTAGCTTTAAATGAGGTAAACTTTAAATCGAAACTGATTGAATGGTGCCAAAAGTATCACTATACAATCGAATTTGAACTTTTAGGCGAAGAACTAAGCTCTGCTAACAATCACCTTTTTCATACCCAAATTTCGATTAATAATCAGATTGTTTGCAACGCAAAAGGACGCAGTAAAAAGGAATCGCATCAAAACGCTGCTCTAAAAGCATTAGAAATTATCGAAAAAAATCCTCAACTCACCTTCTGATTATAAATCTATTATAGGTTTAATAAATATCATGATGGTTTTGAAACCCTATTTGAAAAATTTATCCGAAAAGTAGTTATATAAAAAAGCCACAAGTTTTGCAGTGCTCTTCTGTTATGGTGTGGTTCATAAATCCATTTCTGATTTTTTGAGCACGTTCGCCACTTAAAACATCGTCCAATTTATCCGTAAAAATATTTCCTAAATTCATTGCTCCATCGGCATCTAAGCAGCAGGGAACAATTGTTCCATCTACCAAAATAGCAATCTGGTCTCGCAGGGCATAACAAGTTTTAGCGTGTTCGTTGCGCACTGTTTCGCCATCGGGCCAGTCGAAGCGGGGAGCAGTTTGCAGAAAAATATGGTCGGCTAATTTTAAGCCTGTATCTTTTTCGTTTTTGCTGAAATCTTCGGGTTGCTTTTCGAAATAATCACCAATTTTACGAATGCAAAAATCGCTAAAATGCTTGCTTGCTGCTACACCGCCATTCCACAATCGCAAATTTATGTATGTTGTTGCAGCCACTTTGGTTGCAAAATTTAACGCATTATTTAAGTAATTATCCCATTCACTTTCAGCAATATTTTCTTCGGCATCGTGTAGCGAAATATTAATTTGGCGCACCGGATACTTTTGTAAAGCGGCTTCTTTTCGTTTCAGAAGTCCGCCATTGGTTGTTATATTCACCTGCATATCGGCTTTTTGAGCCAAAGAGAGCATCTCCTCAAAGCGTGGATGCAAGAGAGGTTCGCCAAGTACATGCAAGTAAATATAGTTGGTGTACGGACGAATAGCTTCGAGCACCACAGCAAACTCGTCGGGCGACATAAATCGCGTGGCGCGCTCTGTTTTAAAACAAAAGCTGCAAGCAAAGTTGCAGCTATTTGTTATTTCGATATAGATTTTTTTGAATTTCAAAAGAATGAATGAATTAAATGCAAATTAGAACAGAAACTGCTTTTCAATAAAAATTAAAATATTTGACCTGTTTTATTTCATCTGCTCTGTATATGCTTTTACTTTTTCTACAAAATCAAGCTTAATAACTTCCCAATGCTTTCCTCTTAGGCAATTAGGATTGTTTTCGGTATCTGCTTTCGAAAAGTCTTTAAAAATTGTAAACTCAATGAAGTGCCACCAACTAAACGAAACATACTAAATTCGTCCGACTTCATTAATAATTGTAATGCAGACAATAGACGAGTACCTACTGTGTTGTAAAACAATGTATTGGTCATAAAATTACAGGTATTTATTTACATTGATTTTGGCAATTGGATGTAAATCATTTGCTTGGTTTAATAGCTCTCGAACTGTATCTTTTCCATAAAACCGAATTATCTCATTTATTTCCTGATCATTACCCTTTTCGAAAATACGATTTATAACTGATTGTTTGTGTTTCTCCCAGTCGATAGTGTTCATATTTGTGTCCCAAAATACAACAGGACGAATAAGCGTCAAATCGGGGTGATAATTGATGCTATTTTTCTTTTTTTGTTGTTCAATATCAAAATAGGTTTGTAAAATAGCAAAATAACCCTCTTCAATATTTAGTTCTCTTTCAATTTTTAACGAAAGTGCGGTATTCATTCTACGCTTCCCTTTGGTAATACTGGTAATACTTTGAGGAAATTCATTGATTTTAAGAGCAAATTGCCCTTTCCCGAGATTCCGTTTTCGAAGTTCTCTTTCTAATATAATACCAGGATGAATTCCTTTAATGAGTGAAATTGAAGTGTCCATAGATATATTTTTTTACAAAGATAGCAAAAGTAAACAAATTTGTTTACACAGAAACGATTTTAATTTGATAAGCTCAATTTTCAAAACATAATTTTCTGTATAAGAATCGCATTTTTAGTTTGAATACGAACGATATAAATTCCTTTTTTATCAAACAATATGCTTGCTTCGTGTTGATTTTCAAGCTGCTTATTAATAATGCATTTGCCGGTAATATCGAAAATGCTGATTGAAGTCGCGCCGTTTAAATTGCTTATTATTAGTAAGTTTGCCAATTTACAAAATTTTGGTGCATCTTCATTTATCTGATTTATATCTGTTTGAACTAACGTTTTAGTAGCCATAACGTCCGAATAATCGGAAATGGAAGTGTCAAGTTTCGATTTTACTCGATAAAAATAATTGGTGTTGGGTTGCAGGTTTTCAACTAAATATTTCGTTCCAACAACTTCTTTATTTCGTTCAACAAATACCGTATCTAACTTACCATAAGTGGCTTGCACATCGTCAATGGCTAGATTGCCTGACGATTTTGTATAAGTAAAACGGAATTGGCGATAATTTTGTGTCGTTGTAAAATCAAACGTTGGATAGGCTTTCGTAGTATTCACATAAGGATAATTAGCAATTTGTTGCCATTGTTCGTTTTGCGAAGCTTCAAGTTTTAACGACGAACCAGTTCCTGCTAAAGGATAACGATACATAAAAGTAAATTTTGTTACCGGAGCATCATATAGTTTTGTAACAAGAGTTTCGCCATTATTTTTTAATCCCACAGAAGGAATTGCTAATCCTGAATTTGTAGTTGAAGTGTAGTTTCCCGAAGCCGTTCCCGACCAACCCGAAGATAATGGTTTCCCGGTTGCGCCTACATTATCAAAACCTTCCGTTTCGGTTTTATTGGCTGTACCTGTAGTTGTAAAAACATTGACCAGATAACTTGTAGCGTACAAATCTTCTTCCCAGTTGGCCGTAAAACTATCTGAATTAACATTATCAGCCGATAAAATTTCCGGAGCTATTAACGCCGATGTATGCAACTGCATGGTATTCATCGCTTCGGAGTTCCCGTTTTGCTTTATTGCCTCTACCGAGTAGGTATATTTGCTTTCGGGTTGCAAGTTAGTTAGTTCATAATTAGTTATTTTACCTACCAATTCGTTTTTCAGATAAACTGGTTCAGATAAGACAAAAGCCATCGAATGCATACCAATAAATGCAACCGAATCGACAGGAAGGATATTCCATTCGTTCCGTTCGAAAACCGATTGCGGATGTGTAATTGTGTTTTTGCGCTGCAGAGTCAAATCGAGACCCCAAATATCATCGGCTCCGGCGTTAGCTTCGCCTACCATGTCGATAACCATACCACTACGGGTAAGGCAGATAGCATCGTTGCCGTTTACTTGCAATAATGTGTCGGTAAGCAAATTTGCTTTTTGGGTTAAGGCAGTAATTTCTGCACTTTTATGTACAATGGTGTAGGTTTTATTTGATTGTAACTGACCACTCAAACGAAGCACGTAACCAAAAGCACCATCGCCATTCGATTGTTTGCGGAGTGCATATTTCGATAAATCAACCGTTTTTCCTGTCCCGTTATAAATCTCAATGGCTTTATTCCAGCTCGACCCTTCTACATAAGTCGAAATAATCAGGTCGCCGGCTTTTTGTTCGGGCTGAAAAACTTTTAGTAAATAATCCGTGGCCGAAGGGTCCGAAATCCATTGCAGTGTACCTCCTTGTGGGTTATTATGGGTCGGTTCGAGCAGCACAAAATCGGGCGACACATTGGCGCGTATCGGAATGAATCTGTTTTCGGTCAGTCCGCCACCCGAAAGAATGAGCGTATCACGAATAGAACCCTCGCTTGTTGGTGCAAAAGTGAGGTTTATATTTATGCCATTCAGTACATTTTGTGGCGATAACTCATTGGTTGACAGTTTTAGCGAAGAAGTCGCATTTTTAATAACCACCGAAATACTGCCGCCAATATTCGCACCTTCAATATGCAAAGTTTCTGTGCGCGAATCGTTGGTCATTATGGTTCCAAAATCGATATTCATTCCTCGTCGCGGACTGGTAAGGTAGGCTTGCGTTTCGGTGGGGAAAGGAAAAACCGAAGTGGTATCTGCTCCCCAGATATATTCGGCAAGCGTAGGATAATCAATAAACGGATTTCGATTTCCCTGAATTTGGTAAATGGCTTCGTTGCGAGTTATTTCTTTGGTGCTCACAGGGTCTTGCCGGTGCCATTTCAGCAACAAATCTATTGCCCACGGTTTCCAAACGGGGTAAATATTGTTATTCAACATGGGCGATTGCCAGAGTTGCGAAAAATCTTCGTAAATACTCGAAATATACAAGTACGAACGCGCAAAATCGCCTTTGTAAGTATCCGCAGGTTCAAAACAATTTTCGGTGTACGAAGTTCCAAAACCATTTCCCCCCACTTTCGACACTCCATTATCGAGCGTTGGTGTACTCGTAACTTCGCCAAGCGGCAAGTTACTTTTAGTCATATTGGTAACCGCATCAGCCGGATACAAATGGAACAAATCTTTGTAAGCCATATTTTCGTGCGCTCCCCACCAACTTTTTGGGAACGAGTGTTCTATATGCATTTCGTTTACAGCCGAATAACTTGTTTGTTTACGTATCACGTTCGAATACATATCCATCACATTCGAATCGCTTTGTCGATCGGTGAAGTAAAAACCTTCCCACGTAAAGCCCGGCCCACTTCCGTATTCGAGCACTCGTAGTGGAGTCGACACATTTTTCAGCGCTGTTTTCAGTTCGTTTTTCGTTTTGTTTTTTGCAAAATGGTAATAACCAGCAGGTACTGTTGCCGATAGGCTTAAAACAGCTAAAAACAAAAACAGTATAACGTATTTAATATTTCTATAAGTTGTCATATTTAATTTCCAAATTTTTGGAACAAATATACAACTAAATACTGTTATGAGCAATTTATTAATCTGATGATTGTATTGCGAGGAAAGTAGAATTAAATGAACAATCAAATGCCATGTAAAAAGCTACTGCCCATACACATGTATGCTATTTTTGGCCGAAGGCAGGTAATTTACGCCTTTCCAGGTTATCATAAGGCAGATAAAAGCAATTGGCAATATCCAAAGTGCTTGCCGGATATATCGGTCGTTCCAGCGCAGATGGATATATACCAAATAAGCTGCTGCTGTTACAAATGCCCAGGTTTCTTTCGGGTCCCACGACCAATAAGTGCCCCATGCCTCTTTTGCCCAAACTGCTCCCATAAGCATGCCCAACATCAAAAGTCCAAATCCAATATAGACAATATTGTCGGTAAAGCGGATTAAATCGACGTTGTTGGAATCCTTCTTTACAAAAAGCAATCGGAAACCGGTAATGGTGGCAGCTCCTAACAGAGCGTACGACAACATATAAGCCGTAACGTGTGGCACAAACCAAACGCTTTGCAAGGCGGGCATCAAATTTTTTGACTGAATTTCGGGCTTGGCAATATTGATAATTACAAACACCGCAGCAACCACCAAACTGTAACTCATAAGCCATTTATATCTCCAACGAATATGACTTACAAATCCTACAAATACCAAAAAGAACGAATACCACAACCGTGTTTCGCCCATGGTGCGCATAGGTGGACGCTCCAAATTAATCCACAAAAGAATAATATAACCGGTGTAAACTGCTAACCCGAAGAGCGTTAAGATATTTGCCCAGTTCGTTTTTTTTGAAAAAACGTATAGTAAAAATGCTACTATCCACACGCCAAGTGTAGGCAAAGCAAAAGCATTATAGAGACTCCAGGTATTCATTTTTTAGCTTCCTTTCTTTTTTTATTACCAATCCAAAACAAACTTACGCTACCAATAGCACACAAAATAATACCCGCATATACTCCCCAAATCCACGGATCGTATACCAACTCGAAACTACTGTATTCCGAAGCTCTGCCAGCCTCCTCGTCATAGCCGTGCTGATAAATAGTCCACGAACCAATTCGAAGCGGCTTATTCACTTCAACAATCGCATTTTTATTATTTCCTTTACTGTTAATCACTTCCACATCCGACGCATACCGTTTAGGCTCGGGGCGCGTCATTACCAAACTGTACTGTTCGTTAATACTCAAAGGCATATACAATTGTGCAAAATTTCCGCTACATACCCATCCTCTTATTTGTTCGTTAGTTGTAAGGTTACGCAAACGAATATAAGCCGCAGGCGCCGAACCGGGCATATCGATAGGCCGGTAGGTAAATCCACTATTGCGAACAGCTTGAGCATAAAAAGTATCTACCTGCAACTCCCAACCATTGATAACCGATTTTGGATTTCGCATGTCAATTTGGTAGTATTCGGGCGCATTTTGAGGCTGAGAATCGCCGGTTTTAATGTCGATAATGGTAAGTTTGGGTTCGTATTCTTCCATTACAAAATCGTTGAGCGTAATGGCAAGTGGCAACTCAAGCACCTCTTTTTTGTCGTTATAAACACGCCATTCGGGATATTCGGCTTTTTCTTCGACATACATAACGTAACGCCTGAGGTCGGAAGCCCCAAAACCAGCCGAAAACAGAAACACATACAAACCAATGTGATTCAGGTAAAAAGCATAATAGCTCCACACAGGCTTGCGCAAACGATTGATAATGGCAGCCGAAAGCGCCATGAGCGTACCGAAATAGGTCAGCACAAAAGGCCACGAACTCGTCATTCGCGTAAAACCTACGAGGTCGAAAAAATCGGGAATCGTTGTAAGCTTTCCCTGAATTTGGGGTGTAAAACCCATTATCATGGTTTGTATGAGCAGTATCGCAATAAAGCTAATGGATAGTGGCGCACCTGCTAACCATTGAAAAAACAAACTATTTTTGCGAAGCGACAGTAAAAATACAGCAACAACCGAAAGTATTCCAATGACAATATTTACAGGCCATGCCAGATTTGTATAGTTGAAAATTCCTGCTGTCAGTTGAAGTAAAATGCCGGTTGCATACAACCCTAAAACAATAAGTATCGATTCGGGGAAATGCCAGGGCTGTTTCCAGATTATCTTTTTGCTGTTATTATCGCTCATTTTAAATTTTTGGATATAAGTATTTGAACTTTCGAATTTTTATTAAATTGATATTTAGGTTGTTATAAACAGCTAATGCAATTATTAGTTGCGGTGCACTGTTCCCCTCTCCTCAAGGAGAGGGGTTAGGGGTGAGGTCGAAATCAAACTATAAAACAGACCCCTTTTGTGTTGTTGGCGCAAAAGGGGTATGCATTGTGGTTTTATTTTCCGAAAAACATTTTTAGATTTCCGCTAAACGATTGTTTGCTTTGGCTTTTTTAATCCATGCAGGAATTGTTTCTTTCTTAAATACTTCTTTTTTAGCATTCTTAGCATCCATATCTAAGCCAATGTATTTCTGAGCTTTTGCTTTTGTACTGATGTCGGGCATCACTACAGTCACATTGCCCAAACGATGCAAAACATCCTGCAATTCGAACAAAGCTTTGTGTGTGCGATCCAAACTGTGCGCGAGTATTCGTTGCGATTCAACCGGTGCGTGGAAAGTTGCTCCGTGCGAAGCAGCCACAAAATCCCAGCGCCATTGTGCCTGACGAATAAGTTGCAAGGCATTTTTCATTTGCGCTTCGGTAGCGCCGTTATCCCAGCAAGTTTTGGCCATTATGTGTGCTTTCGCCAAATCTTTTTCGATAATATTACGAATTTCAATTGCTTTATCCTGATATTCGTACACGTAATTTTTCAGATTTTCTTCGCTATCCTTGTGGCAAGTCTGACAAGTTCCAGCTACGTTTTTCAACGGGCTCATTATGTGGTGATCGCTGTATTTGATACCGCCTTCCGATTTGTATGGCATGTGGCAATCGGCACACGACAATCCACGTTTGGCATGTGGCCCCATCAGAAAAATTTCATAATCAGGATGTTGTGTTTTCAGCATCGGTGCTTTGCTTACAGCATGTGTCCAATCAGCATATTCAAGTTCATCGTAATATTTTTCCATATCTTCCATAGTCATACCCTTATCCCACGGAAAAGTGAGATATTTACCTTCGCCTTTGAAGTAATATTCTACGTGACATTGTGCGCAAACCAAACTTCGCATTTCCTGAGGCGTAGCATTTTTCACATCCTTACCCTGACGCTCGAAAGCTTCGATCAATCCAGGGCGAGTAATAGTAAGATTCATCGTAAGTGGGTCGTGACAATCGGCGCATCCAATGGGGTTTACCACTTCGTGTCCGAATTTCGACCACGGAGTTTTATAAAATTCGGCAATGCCATGTTCGTGCATCAAGCGGGGCACATCCGGACTTTTACATGTCCAGCAAGTAGATGGTTGCATATCTTTTGTGGAGTCGTTTGGCGCTCCGGTGCGAAGCGTATTGCGTATATCGTCCAAAGCATGTTTGTGTCCGCGTGGCGATTCGTAAGCCTGAGCAAAAGCATAACCAGCCCAAAGCACAACCATTTCGGGACGTTTTTCTAACACATCTTCGCGCATATTACCCAGATGTTTGCTTTTAAAATCCATTTCGGCTGTTTGCGCCCAGGTATTGTATTCGCGCGGGTAGTTTTTACCCCACAATTCGTTACGCGGCTCAATGCCCTTTAGCTCAATTCGTTTGTTGTTGAAAATGCTGGCAATTTCGGCTCTTCGTTCGGTAATGGAAGCCGCCAAAAGGCCAAGTAAAAATACAACACCTATCACAGCAAAAAATAAAACCCAACCAAGAATTGGTTTGTTTTGAATGATTTCAGCTAATTTTTTAAACATAATTTCTGTATTTTATTGGTTTACTATTTTTGTAAAATATTATTCTGATAGCTTTAAATTATTTTTTCATGGCATCTTTAAGCCATTGAGGAACAGGAGTTTTTGGCAATGGCGTGAGTGGCGCATTTGGTGCCGAGTGAATACTGCTGATACCACCGTGGGGCACATTTCGGTGGCAATCCCAACAGGCTTTTCCATCGCCCTTTTGCGTGTCGGAAAAGTTTTTAGCCTTTCCCATCATCACTTCAATATTCAAATCGTCGTGGCAACGAATGCAATTATCCATAATCACCTCGTAACTTTCGTCGCGCGGACGAATGGCAACAGGCTCCATTTTCAAAGTAAAAATAGCCGAGTGATACAACCCATCTTTTGCCTTGAAAGCATATTTTTTGAAAGCATTGTCGTGTGGCACATGGCAGTCGTTACAATTAGTCCATTGCGCATGCGAACTGTGTCGCCATGTTTCGTAATAGGGCGTCATTATGTGGCAGTTTACACAAGCCGAAGGGTCGTCGGAAAGATAGGAGTGGATTCGGGCCATATAGCCTGTATATAGCACCAAACCTCCAATTATTCCAACGCTAAAAATTACCGGAAGAATATACTGACGCGGTATATGAAAGAATTCCATTAATTTTTTCATACGATTCTTCTTTTTATTATTATTTGGTTAAAAACTTGGGTTTAAATGCTAACATGGCGAAAGCCCAATGATTCGAAACGCCGCTACTACCTCCCGAAACTTTTTCGAGAGTGGCCGTGCCAAACATCTGCGAATATCCAACAGTCAGCTTTACCTGATCATTTAAATCTAATCCGGCGTATATATCGGTTTCCACACCTAATTGCGCATCCATTTCGTCGCCTGTAAGCGAGCGCACTTTGTTGGCTGCCGCAAACGAATGGACCGTAGTGCCAATGCTAAATTTATCTTTTTTATAATTCAAAGATGCATACAAATCGTTTAATCCGTTTTTATTCAAATAATTACCAACATAAAAATAATCCAAATGGCCGTTAAATTTATGATTCGTGCCGTAAAGAGGATTGAATGAGCGATTTACATAAGTCGTCGGATTTGCCACTTTTTCGAAATCGGAAGTGCCCGAAAGCAATTCGTAACCTGCCGTAATAATAAATGATGAATTGAGTTTTAAATTGGCTTCGGCAGCAAGGTAATAAGCCGATAATGTACGCGATTGAGCATCTTTTCCGCCAGTGTAATAGGCTGCTGTGGCAAGCGAAAGTTTTTGAATGTTGTAAATTAGTCGTCCACCAGCTGTTTGACTATATACATTTTTATAGATTGTACCCAGAGCCGGGGTCGAATTATCTTCGTACTGAAAACCATTATTTAGAAACAACAAACTCAGATTTATATCCGATATTTTTTTATTAAACCAAACAAATTGCATGGTTTTGTAATTAGTAATCGGATAATTTGTGTTAATAAGTTTTTCATTCAGTTGGTTAAATGCTGCTCCAACGTGTAGTTTAAAGTTTCCTTCGTATTTGAGTAACGCCAGGTCGTGAGCACGAGCTTGTTGCGCCCAGTCCACATTACCCAACATGCGGGCATCGTCGTATACCAGCTCCTGCCGCCCTACGCGCAATGCAATTTTCTTGTTAAATGCATATTCAGCCCAGGCCTGATGCGCCATAAGTTGTTGCGATGTATTGGACAATTGGAAATGATCGCCCCAAACACGAACATCCTGAATGCTAAGCATGTATTTTGTATGCTCACCCTTATAGTCGAAGTTCAAACGGGTGCGTTGTGACGTAAAAAAAGCCGCTTCGTCGCCCTGATTTAGCATTGTTTTGTAACCATGACGGTATTCGGTGCGCGGACGGTACTCAGCCGTTACATTTAATTGAGCCGACAGGAGTATTGGCAAGAAAGCAAAAACGGCCCATAGTTGTTTTTGGGCAAATGTTCGAACCTGCATATTTACGTTATTTTTAAGGTAAGAAATAATTTTCACAAAACTAAAGCATTTTTTATTATAAAAGTGTAACTTATGTTACACTTTTATCTTTTGAATGAAAAAAGATTGATTTAAAAGAAAAAGATGCGTTAGCAGATAAAAAACTGCACATAAATTTTGTCAATTCAAAAAAATGTTTTTCCTTTGCAAAATAATACATACATGTAGTATATAAAATGATACTTTCAAAAACATCGGAATATGCTTTACGAATTTTGGCTTTTATGTCGAAAAACGAAGATAAGTTGTACTCAGCCAAATTTTTGGTTGATACGCTTCAGATTTCCGATAAATACCTGCGCCGGCTAATGACTGATTTGACTAAAGCCGGTTTTATATATAGCGTACAGGGGCGCGATGGCGGTTACCGTTTTGCAAAAAATACAAACGAAATTTATTTAGGGCAAATAATTGATGCTGTGGAAGGTATTGACAAATATACAAGCTGCGTGCTTGGTTTTAGTAAGTGCAGCGACGAAAATCCCTGTGCCATGCATGCCACCTGGATTAGCGTACGCGATGAATTTGTAAAAGTGTTCGCAAACAACACACTTAATAGCTTAGATATGAGCATGATTTACAAACTCTAATTTTTTTTACCTTTAAATGCTACTTCCGAGTATTATATATTTAAAATAAATGCTATATTTATATATTTCTTAATTTTATAATTTAAAAAAATCAAAAATGTTATGAAACAATCGTTGCTTGACAAATTTATGAGCCGGAAGGGATTATCAACTTCCTTCTGGATTATTGCACTGATTATGGTTTCGGTGTTGATTTATTACACTGCAAACCTGCAAAAAGAAGTTCCGCCAATTCCTCAGCAGGTTACTGCCGAAAGTGGTGA
>CAMDNO010000129.1 GCA_945902955.1 Porphyromonas cangingivalis | reverse complement strand
ATTTTTTGTCAATAAAATTAAGTGCTGCTTAATTTTTAAATAAAATATTCTATCTTTGCGGAAAAATTTCGAATAAATGAACCGAATAGGAGAACGAATAAAACGCATCCGCGAACACAAAGGACTACAATTAAACGATTTGGCTAAGCGCGTGGGCATTTCGCCAAGTGCGCTTTCGCAAATCGAAAAATCGAAAACATTTCCGTCTATTATTACCCTCAAACAAATAGCCGACAACCTACAAACCACTGTGGGTGAGATTATTGGCGAAAACGAATCCTTATTTAACAATCCTGTTTTTCGCAAAGAAGAAAATCTATTTGTCGAACGAAATAGCTCTGGAAGCGAAGTGATAATTGTATCGCAACACGACGTTTCGAAGCAATTAGAAACATTTATAATTCAGTTTAAGCTAAACTCAAACAGCGACGACCTCTTTAAAAATCACAACGGTCAGATATTCGGCTACTTACTCTCCGGCGAAATTCAATTCGAAATTGACAACAAAAGCTTTGTAGTGCTACCTGGCGATACTATCTATTTTAATGGAAAACGTAATTTCCGTATTCAAAACATTTTTAAGGGAGATAGTCAACTTCTTTGCACAGCTATCGCATCTAAATAACTTAATTATTGTTATTATATTAAGCAACACTTCATTTATTAAGCAACAATAAACTATCTTTGTACCGTTAAAAATATTTCTATTAAAATTTTAAGGTATAAAAAAGATGTGTAAATTAATTTCCCAATTGGAAAACAAGGGCATTGTTTTACCAACAGAATTACTGAATGTGTTAAGCTCATGCAAAAGCTACACTGTTTACGATACAGTTGAGCAACTAACCGAAGCTGCTATGGGCGGCTCGAACAATGGCACATACGAAGTGAGTTACGAAATACCAGGCAAGGGATTAGTAACCGAAGTCATTGTTCACAAAGTGAAAAACGGCATTTCGGCCAATTATGTAGAGCCCTACATGCGCCGCCGCGACCCCGAAACAATGGCAATTGCCGATAATTTCCCTTCCGATAAAGATAAATTTGCAGCTAAATTTGGTTATTCGTTCGACAAGTTGAAGGGCGAAACATTCGATTGGTTGAAAGAACAGGACTTAGCAGTTTTTCTTTATTTTGCTGGCCGCGAAGGAATTGGCGTGGGAGGAATTGCAGTAGCACCTGCTAATGCCGGCTTTTTTGCCATGGGACTTGCCATGCTTCAGGTTATGGTGCCAACTTATGATATACCTGCTGATTTTAGCATCGAATCGGTCATTTATGTGGCTCCTACTTTTCGTCATACGCATTTCGATGGCAAGCAAATAGTGGTACACAACCGCACCGAAAGCCGCCACGAGATATTTGCCTACAATTTATATCCCGGACCAAGTGCCAAAAAAGGGTTGTATGGAGCTTTATTAACAAAAGGCGAAAAGGAAGGTTGGATTACAACTCATTGTTCTACTGTACAAACAGTTAGTCCTTACGACAATACCACAACATTTATGCACGAAGGTGCAAGTGGCGGTGGTAAAAGTGAAATGTTACAACATATTTTGCGCGAGCCAAACGGGCAAGTTTTAATTGGCACAAACTCTTTTTCGGGCGAAAAGCGCTTAATAAATCTTCCCATCTTTTCGTCCTTCCATCCCGTAACCGACGATATGGCCATGTGCCATCCTTCGATACAAAATGGGAATGGAAAACTTCGCGTTATCGACTCCGAAAATGCGTGGTTTATTCGTGTGGATGGCATAAAAGAATATGGCAACGACCCATTTTTGGAAAAAATAACACTGAATCCGCCAAAACCTTTATTGTTTCTTAATTTGGAATCTACACCAAATAGTACAGTGCTCGTATGGGATCACAAAATGGACTCACCAGAAAAGCCCTGCCCTAACCCGCGTGTCATTTTACCTCGCGAAATTGTTCCAAACGTTATCGGACATGCTGTATCGGTCGACATTCGTAGTTTTGGCGTGCGTACACCACCAAGTTCAATCGAAAGTCCAAACTATGGCATTATCGGATTATTTCACCTGTTGCCTCCTGCTTTGGCATGGCTATGGCGGTTGGTTTCGCCGCGTGGGCACGCCAATCCAAGTATAGTTGGTGGTGGAACCGGAATGGGCTCCGAAGGTGTTGGGTCGTATTGGCCTTTTGCAACCGGTAAAATGGTGCTACATGCAAATATGCTTTTAGAGCAAATTATAAATACGCCTGCAACACGTTTCACATTAGTTCCAAATCAATATATTGGCGTTTGGAAAGTGGGTTTCAAACCACAATTATTAATGCGCGAGTATTTAACTCGTCGCGGAAATGCAAACTTACGCAAAGAGCAATATCAACCAGCTCGCTGTCCGCTTTTGGGTTACGAACTCAATTATTTAACCATCGAAGGAGCTAAAATTCCATCGCGCTTCTTGCAGGTTTACAAACAAGATGAAGTTGGAAAAGAAGGGTATGACGAAGGAGCCGAAAAATTGTACGATTTCTTTAAAGAGGAGTTGAAGCAATACCTAACACCCGATTTGAACCCAAAAGGGCGTGAAATAATCGAGGCTTGCTTGCGTGGTGCAACGGTAGAGGAGTATGAAAAATTGCTAACTTTGGAACAATAAAATAAAAACATGCGAAGAAAAACCCCGAATTGTCGTAAAATCGAAAATTCGGGGTTTATTATTTTTTGACTTTTTACCCTCTCGTCAAGGAGAGGGGTTAGGGGTGATGTTTTACAACTCTGCTATTAACTCTTTCATTATCTGAGTCATAAATGGTTGAACTCTGTTACCAATTTGCTGAACTTCTTCGTGAGTTACTTCCACAATTTTACCCGGAACGCCAAGGTCGGTAACAATCGACATGCCGAAACATCGAATCCCTGCATGATTAGCCACAATTACTTCGGGTACGGTGCTCATCCCTACTGCATCACCACCAATGATGCGGAAATAGCGATATTCTGCTTTGGTTTCGAAAGTTGGCCCTGTGGTGCCTACATACACGCCTTCAACTACTTTTATATTATTACGGGCTGCAATTTGTTTTGCTTTATCAATCAATTCTTTGGAGTATGCTTCGCTCATATCCGGAAAACGCGTACCCAATTCTTTGTAATTTTTTCCACGCAATGGATGTTCGGGAAATAAGTTGATATGGTCGGTAATAATCATTAAATCGCCAATTTCAAAATCGGGGTGTACACCACCCGAAGCATTCGAAACAAGTAGGTTTTCAATGCCAATGGCTTTCATAACTCGCACGGGGAATGTAACTTGCTTCATGTCATACCCTTCGTAATAATGGAAACGACCTTGCATAGCCAATACATCTACATCGCCTAATTTGCCAAAAATAAGCTTTCCGCTATGTCCTTCCACAGTCGAAACCGGAAAATTTGGTATTGTTTCGTAAGGTATTTCTGTTTTGTCGGTAATTTGAGTAACTAAATTGCCTAGTCCAGTTCCGAGAATTATACCTGTTTTAGGCATTGTAGCAATTTTTGATTTCAGAAAATCAGCTGTTTCTTGTATTATCTTCAACATAATGAATAACTTTTTGAGAAAATTGTTTTTGTTTATTTTGTAAAAATTGAATCCGAATAGGTAAAAAATACAGGTCGTTTTTCAGCGATTCGGGAAAATTGGGAGACGAAACGATTCGTGCTGCATCTTTTTCCGTAACAAGTACTATTTTTTTGTCGGATTGCAAATGTATGAATTTTTGTTTAATTTCAGCATAATTACTCGCTGTAAAATGATGATGGTCGGGATACGAAAGCGTTTCAACTTTTGCATTTTGCTGCTTAAGATGTTCAACAATAGGCGTGTGGGTAACAATTCCGGTAACTAATAAAACCGAAAACCCTTTCAGATCTGTAATTTCGGATAGCTTTTCAGCATCGAAAACAGGCTTAATTGTGTTGTAAACAATGGTCGAAAAATAGAGCGATTGATGCGATTGAATATTAAGTTCGTTTGTTAATGTTGTTATTTCTGCATCATTAATTTCCTTTGGACATTTCGTAACAATAACAATATCTGCTCGTTTGCTTCCCGATTTACATTCGCGAAGCAATCCTCCCGGTAATAGCGAATCGTGAATATACAAGCGTGAAAAATCGGTGAGTAAAATTTTTAATCCCGGATTAACAGCGCGGTGCTGAAAAGCATCATCTAACAATACAACATCTAATTCAGGCTGAATACTTTTCAGCTGTTCAATACCGTGTACTCTTTTTTCGTCAACTGCCACCGAAATATTTTTATATTTACGAAAAATCTGAAAGGGTTCATCGCCAATAGTTTTACTGTTCGATTTTTCATTAGCAAGCAAAAAACCTTTGGAGTTCCGTTTGTAACCTCTACTTAAAACCGCAACTTTGAATTGCGATTGCAACAATTCTATCAAAAACTCTACATGAGGCGTTTTACCTGTTCCGCCAACGGCAAGATTTCCCACCGAAATTATTGGAAAATCAAAATGTGTAGATGAGAATAATCCTTTGTCGTAAAGCAAATTACGAAAAGCAGTAACCATTCCATATTGCAATGAAATAGGCGAAAGAATTATATTTCGGAAAGTTAATTTCAAAATTGATTTCTACTTTTTTTAGGGCACCGGATCGTACCCACTCCCACCCCACGGATGACAGCTCCCGATACGTTTTATAGCCAATAATCCACCTTTAAAAATACCATGTTTTAGCACGGCCTCCACCGTATATTGCGAGCAGGTAGGCGAATACCTACAACTCGAATGAAGCAATGGTGAAATACTATAACGGTATAAATAAACCGGAAGCAACACAATATGACGAATAAATCTTTTCAATTATCAATTATCAATTACCAATTTTCAATTATTAAAAAATTAACCATTAGATTTTATCAACAATTTGCACCAATGCCTTTTGCATTTTACGATTCAAACTTTCAAAATCCATTTCGGTGTCGGCTACATAATTAAAGGCAATCTGTATTGCAATTTCATTTTTAGTAGCTAACTCATTTATTATAAGTTTGTTTAGCCTATATGTTTCACGCATTAATCGTTTTATTCGGTTGCGGTCAACAGCATGTTTAAAACGCTTTTTTGGCACACTTACCAAAACTTTTACCGGAATATCTTCAGCTCCTAATGTAACCTTATACACCACACGCAAAGGATAAACTATAAATGCCTTTCCTTCGGCATATAATTTTCCAATACGAATTTCACCGCATAAATGTTCTTTTTTAGGAAATGAAAATGTTGATGTCATATAAATTGTCAAAAGTCGAAAGTCAAATGTTTTATGTATTTGAATATGGATTATTTATACATATTATAAAAAAAACAATCCCAAAAGTACTGAAAATGTTCGATACTTTTGGGTTGCACTAAAAATATATTTTAAAAGCTTACTTTTTGAAATTCTTTACATATTCTTTCATGTAATTTTCGAGCGCTTTAGTCATCGAAGGAGCTTCGGGAGTTGGAGCCTGAAAATCAAGACGTAAGCCAAAATCTTTCATTGCTTGAGCCGTAGTAGCTCCAAAACAACCAATTTTTATGTCGCCTTGTTCAAAATCAGGAAAACTCTTTTTGAGAGCCGAAACTCCAATTGGACTAAAAAACAACAACATATCATAATCAAACTGCTCCTCTGGCGAAAAGTCGTTTGTAACAGTACGATACATAACCGCTTTCTGGAACGTTACTTTCGATTTTTCTAAAGCCAATAAAGTTTCCTCATTTAAAACATCAGAAGTAATAAGAAGGAACTTTTCGTCGGTATGCTTATTCATAACCGTTACCAAATCGGCCATCTTGCCTGTATTTCCAAAAAAAACTTTACGTTTGCGATAATGAATATAATGTTGAAGGTATACTGCAACGGTTTCAGTTACACAAAAATACTTCATCGTTTCGGGAATAGTAATACGCATCTCGTCGCACAAACGAAAAAAATGATCTATGCCATGACGGGCGTTAAAAATAATGGCCGTGTAGTCTAAAATTGATATTCGTTGTGTGCGAAATTCTTTCGCCATAATTGGCTCCACTTTTAGCATTTGACGAAAATCTATCTTAAAACCATATTTTTCACTCAGATCAAAATAGGGAGATTTTTCGGAGGTGGGCTGTGGTTGAGAAACCAATATCTTCTTAATTTTCAAAGCTTTAAACTAAAATAATTAAACTAATTTTGCTATATATCGAAACACCTGAATTACAATAATTACAGGTAAAATTTCAAGGGTGCAAAGATACAACAATAAATACAAAGAATCTACAAGTTTATGCAAAAAAATCTGAATGAGTTTTACTGCAAGCAAAATTAAACCTAAAGCCATGATAATCAAGCCTGAAACAGGTATTAATTCTGATGAAACATCTTTGGCGTATAATTGAAAAAGCATAATTGGATAAAATAAAATTGAAACGAAGGAAACAACATTCAAATAATTATCCAATAGCGATTTAACAATGCCATTATCTAAAAAAATATACGTTATTAATTTTGTGAATATATATTTTATTAAAAAAAACAAAAGAACTACTACCACAAATTGAACATAAACGAAAAAACTGAAAGCCTTACCCTGTTGATGAAAAGCGAGATAACTGAAAAGTGAGATAGAAGTTACCGATAAAACAAAAAAATAAAACTTTTGCTCAATATTATCAATCGAAGTTTTGTGAAAAATGCTCCCACGATCCTTCGAATTAAAATATGTAGTAAAAATATTTAAAGGCGATGAAATAGCTCTCAGAAACGATACTACAAACACGCCAAACATGAAAAGTAAAACCAGAAAAACCCAATTTTGATCCGAAGGAGCTCCAATAGCTATTGCGCCATCATAACCTTTGAAGGCATGTAAGGCAATAGAATCGGCGCGAGCTATGGAATCGACACGTGCAATAGAATCGGCAATGTGTACCGAGTCACGATGGAGCAGCGAGTCCATTACCAATTGAGCTGAATCGCTCAGTGTGAGTATACTATCTTTTTCTGGCATTGTTTAACTGTATGTACCGATTATAGGGGCATTTTGAATTAAATAGCTGCAAATTTTCGAACACTTTTATCCCAAACTTTTGCATTCTTAATTGCTGGAATTATTTCATTAACCTCATTAACAACAATCCAAATATCCCGATGCAATTCGCGCATAAATTTTTCGTCGATAGCTTTGTGCAACATTTCGATTAGTGGTTCGTAGTAGCCATTAATATTTACAATGATAATTGGCTTTGTGAAAATTCCCAATTGTTTCCAGGTAATTACTTCTAACAACTCCTCAAATGTACCGCAACCGCCTGGCAATGCAACTGCTGCATCACACATAAAAGCCATTTTTTCCTTGCGTTCGTGCATAGTTTCGGTAACAATAAGCTTCGAAAGATTCTGATGATTCCAATTTTGGTCGCACATAAACTGCGGAATTACACCTATACAAACACCACCATTATCGAGCACAGCATCTGCCAAACGCCCCATTAAACCATTTGAACCACCACCATATACCAATTCTAACTTATTTTCGGCAAGCAATTTACCCAATTCAGCAGCAGCTTCGAAATAAAGTGGATTAATTTGTGTACTCGAAGCACAATAAACACATATAGATTGCATGAATTTAAAATTCTTTGTTTTAAAAATGCAAAAATACAGTTTCTTTCCGTATTTTTGACCATCGAAATTTAAAAACAAATAAAATGATTTTAGTTACTGGTGCCACAGGCTTGGTTGGCGGACATTTGCTCTGGCATTTACTCCAAGAAAATATTACTGTTAATGCGATTAAACGTCCCTCGAGCAATTTAAAACCGCTACGGCAGATTTTTAATTTTTACACGCCACACGCAGATGCTTTTTTGCGTAGAATAAAATGGCGAATTGCGGACGTTTGCGACGAAAAAACAATTACAGATGCACTTGTAGGTATCGAAACAATTTATCATTGTGCGGCAGTAGTTTCGTTAAACAATGGAAGCGACGAACTTATAACAACCAATATTAATGGAACTAAAAATGTGGTAAATGCGGCATTAAAAAACAATGTAAAACGCTTATGCTTTGTTAGTTCCATTGCAGCATGTGGACATGCTACTGACGAAAACTTGATAACAGAAACAACAGAAATAGGGAATATTGAAATGCGATCGGCCTACGCTCGTAGCAAATATTATTCGGAACAGGAAGTTTGGAAAGGAATAAAAGCAGGACTAAACGCGGTAATTGTAAATCCGGGTGTGATTTTAGGATTTTCGGGAACCAATAAAGGCAGTTCCGAATTATTTGCAAGAGTTCGCAAAGGCCTTCCATTTTATACTCTTGGTGGAAGCGGATATATTGATGTACGCGACGTTGTAAAAATTATGATTGAACTTACCAAAGGTAAAATTAACGCCGAACGTTATATTTTAGTTGCCGAAAATTATTCAAACAAAGATATATTAAGCTGGATAGCAACTGGATATGGAAAAAAAGCTCCCACTATTTGTATAAACAAAAATTCCCTACAACTGATAGGACGTGTATCCGAAATTGCTGGGAAAATGCTAGGACATTCCCCAAAGTTTGACAGTGCAATGGCTCGATCTGCTACTAACATAGCTTTTTATTCGAATGCTAAAATTACAACCTTGTTACAGTATACATTTATACCAATTGAGAAATGTATTCGTGAAATTTGTAATTATGAGAAAAAATTAAAATAGATTTTATTTGCCTATTAAATTAATTTTATCCAAAAAACATTAAATAATTGATTTTTTATATGCTTCACATCCAAATATAACGCTTGTTATCAGCAACATAACATTGCGTAACAACTAAAACCTCATTTTTGTTTAAAGCTAAGTTTTAATAAAATACAAATTAGTTGTATTTTTGCACCGAATTGCAATGTCGACATTACAAAATGAGCCAAAAAATCGAACATACAGGAATAGTCACACACATCGATGGTACAAAAATTCAGGTTCAGATAGTACAACTATCGGCTTGTAGCTCGTGCCATGCCAAAGGCGCTTGCTCGGCATCGGACATCGACGAAAAACGAATTGATGCCGAAACAACCGACACTACTTTAAAAATTGGAGACCAAGTGCAATTAATCGGCGAAAGCTCCATGGGTTTATTTGCTGTTCTTATAGCTTTTATCATTCCATTCCTTCTAATTCTTATCAGCTTATTAATATTACGTTCGTATACTACAAACGAAGCGCTTTCGGGCATTATCGCTTTGGGAGTACTCGTTCCATACTTTATAATTTTGTCGTTGTTCAATAAAAAGTTACAAAACAAATTGAAATTTACAGTGCAAAAAATCTGAATAATTGCTTAATAGCATTATTAAATTCTTGGCTGCGTCAAGCGGCAAAGCCGAGCGGGCACAACTTGTCACGATGCATCGGGATTTTCAAATTGGCATATTAGCACATTTTCAAATTTAATTAGAATGAATATTATTGTTATTGCATTAATTACATTGGGGGCAGTAGGTGCCGTATCGGCAGTTATACTCTTTTTTGTTGCCAAAAAATTTCATGTTTTTGAAGATCCGCGTATCGACGAAGTAGAAGCAGCACTTCCTGCAGCTAATTGCGGTGGATGTGGTTTTCCGGGTTGTCGTGGCTTTGCTAACGCTTGTGTAAGTGCCGAAACCTTAGATAGTTTAAACTGCCCGGTGGGTGGTAACGAAACCATGAAAAAAGTAGCTGAGATATTGGGCAAAGTAGCTGTAGAAGCAGCGCCAACAGTAGCTGTAGTTCGCTGTGGTGGCACTTGCGACCACCGTCCACGCACAAGCGATTACGATGGCGTAAAACATTGCTTTATAGCACATAATCTTTACAGTGGCGAATCGGGCTGCTCGTATGGCTGTCTTGGCTTGGGCGACTGCGAGGTGTCGTGCGAATTTGATGCTATCCATGTAAATCCGGTTACAAAACTGCCCGAAGTTGACGAAGAAAAATGTACTTCGTGTGGTGCTTGCGTAAAGGCTTGTCCGAAATTGCTGATAGAATTGCGCAAAAAAGGTCCAAAATCGCGCCGCATTTACGTGTCTTGCCGCAACGAAGAGCGTGGGCCGATTGCCAAAAAATCGTGCGATGTGAGTTGTATTGCCTGTGGAAAATGCGAAAAAGTGTGTCCGCATGATGCTATTACAATAACAAATAACTTAGCATTTATACATGATGACAAATGCAAACTCTGCCGTAAATGTGTGGAAGTTTGCCCAACTGGCGCAATTGTAGAATTAAACTTTCCACCACGCAAAGCAAAAGAAGAGACCCTAACCCCTAAAGGGGAATTGGTTTCTTAATTTTTTCATTTTCAAATTTTCAAATTTATATTTCCCTTTAGGGGTTAGGGGCAACTTTATGAAAACATTCAGAATGGGTGGTATTCACCCAAAAGAAAATAAATTCTCGGCAGGAAAACCAATTATCGTTTCCGAATTACCAAAGCAGGTAGTTATTCCATTGTCTCATTACATTGGCACACCGAGTGAAGCTGTTGTAAAAAAAGGTGATTTGGTAAAAGCGGGTCAACTTATTGGTAAAGCCAATGGTTTTATTTCGGCTAACGTACACTCGTCGGTATCGGGAAAAGTGAGTAAAGTTGATGTACAACTCGATGCAACAGGATATAAACGACCTGCTGTGTTTATTGATGTGGATGGCGACGAATGGCTCGAAGGAATTGATTGTTCGACAGAATTAAAACGCGAATGCAATCTATCGATTGAAGATATAAAAAAACGAATTCAGGATGCCGGCATTGTAGGGCTTGGAGGTGCAACTTTCCCGGCCCATGTAAAATTGAGTCCTCCTCCGGGCAAAAAAGCAGAATGTTTGATTATCAACGCCGTTGAATGCGAATCGTATCTTACAAACGACCATGCACTTATGCTCGAAAAAGGCGAAGAAATTATGGTTGGTATTTCGATAACTATGAAAGTTCTTGGCATAACAAAAGCTTATGTTGGTATCGAAAATAATAAACCTGATGCCATTTCACATTTAAGTCAATTAGCAAAAAATTATCAGGGCGTAGAGATTGTTCCACTTAAAGTTCAATATCCACAAGGTGGTGAAAAACAATTAATTGACGCTATTATTCACCGTCAGGTGCCAAGTGGTCGTATTCCGATTGAAGTAGGAGCAGTGGTACAAAATGTAGGAACTATTTTTGCCATTTACGAAGCAGTTCAAAAAAACAAACCTATGGTAGAGCGTGTGATTACTGTTACAGGTAAATCAGCACCAAACCCCGGAAATTATTGGGTTCGTATTGGAACAATGCTTTCGGAAATTGCCGAAAAATCGGGGGGCGTACCTGCCGATACCGGAAAAATTGTAGGTGGAGGACCCATGATGGGTCGCTCGTTTATGACCCTCGAAGTGCCAACAGCCAAAGGAAGCGCGGGAATATTATACATGCAACGCGAAGAATCGCTACGCAAACCTATAAAAAATTGTATTCGTTGTACCAAATGCGTCAGCGTCTGCCCAATGGGATTAGAACCATTTCTACTAATGAACGAGAGCGAACGCAATATGTGGCCAGAAATGGAAACAGATCGTGTAATGGATTGCATCGAATGTGGAAGTTGCAGTTATACCTGTCCGTCGAATCGTCCGTTGCTGGATTATATTCGTTTTGGAAAAACAACAGTAGGAGGAATCATACGTAGCAGAGTTACCCCTAACCCATAAAGGGGGATAAAGATTTGATATAAAATAATATATGAATAAATATTTCAAGTAAAATAATAAAACACTAACTTCAAAACTCCCCTTTAGGGGTTGGGGGTAATTTTATGGATAAACTAATTATATCACCGGCACCACACATACATGGTGGCGATTCAATCGAGAAAAACATGTTGGGTGTAATCGTTGCACTCGTACCTGCACTGCTGGTTGGTCTTTATTTCTTTGGCTTAGGTGCTTTGATAGTTACGCTCACGGCTATAGTGTCTTGCGTAGCTTTCGAGTATCTTATTCAACGCTACGTTTTAAAAACTGAAACGTCGGTTATGGATGGCTCTGCCGCCCTTACAGGCATGTTGCTTGCCATGAACTTACCTTCCAATTTACCAATCTGGATAATAATTATCGGGTCGTTGGTAGCTATTGGAATTGGTAAACTGACTTATGGAGGCTTGGGTAACAATCCATTTAATCCGGCATTGGTTGGGCGCGTATTTCTACTTATTTCGTTTCCCGTGCAAATGACTTCGTGGCCAGTATCTTCGCCTCTTAATGGAAGTTATTTGGATGCTGAAACCGGAGCTACAGCATTAGCTATGATGAAAAGTCATTTTGGTGATATGCCTACAACTCTTGATTTATTTTTCGGCAAAATGGGTGGCTCAATCGGTGAAGTTTCGGCATTGGCTTTGTTAGCCGGTTTGGTTTATTTATTAGCAAAAAAGATAATAAGTTGGCATATACCTGTAAGTATTTTGGTTACAGTTTTTGTTTTTACGGGAATTTTAAATTTGGTAAATCCTGAATTATA
>CAMDNO010000128.1 GCA_945902955.1 Porphyromonas cangingivalis | reverse complement strand
GACCAGTTGATTTTGAGCGTTTGCAAGATTTTATGCCCGAATTGAAAGATATTGGTGTAAAATTGAAGAGTATTCCTTTCAACCCGTTTATCGATTCGTCGGACATGAATCCTGATATTTGGGAAAAAATGGCGCTGATAATTCAAGATAATTACAGCGATTTCGATGGTTTTGTGATATTGCACGGAACAGATACAATGGCCTATTCGGCTTCAGCACTGAGTTTTATGCTCGAAAATCTGGGTAAACCTGTTGTTTTTACAGGCTCTCAGCTTCCTATCGGCATGTTACGTTCAGATGCGAAAGAAAACATGCTTACAGCTATTGAAATAGCTACCGCCTACGAAAATGGGCAGCCCATAGTGCCCGAAGTGTGTATATTTTTCGAAGATACACTTTTTCGTGGAAATCGCACTACAAAGAAAAATGCAGAGCATTTCAATGCTTTTAATTCCTATAATTATCCCCCATTAGCAAAAGCCGGTGTTCATATCAAATATTTTCGCTCGTATATTCACTACAACGACCCACATTTAAAACTAAAAGTGCGTACAAAAACCGATCGAAATGTGGCTATCTTAAAGCTATTTCCAGGCATTACGCAACACACCGTGGAGGCAATACTTCATATCCCAAATCTCAAAGCGGTTGTTCTTGAGTCGTTTGGCGCAGGCAATGCTCCTCGCAAAAAATGGCTATTCGATGCTCTAAAGTCGGCAAATGAAAGAGGAATAATAGTTGTAAATCGTAGTCAATGCAGTACGGGAGCTGTAGAAATGGGACGATACGAAACGAGCTTAAACTTAATGCAAGCAGGTGTTCTTAGTGCATACGATTGTACCATTGAGGCAATTGTAACAAAATTGATGTACCTTTTAGGCGAATTTTCGCAACCCGAACAAATTAAACAAAAACTGACTATTAGCTTAACTGGTGAAATGACAGTGAGTTAGTTCTTAAAACTACTCATCTTTTTCAAAATTGCCACTTGAGCTTCCATCCATTTATCTTTAAAAATAAAACGCACTGCCGTAATATATAGTAGTACAAAACTACCAGCTTCTAAAATAAGTTTTATGAGGGGCGAATAATTCGTAAAGTTAAAAAAATACACTATTGCGCCCAAAAATACAGATAAAGCCATTGTTGTAGCTATATCTAAAATCTGATGCCGGATATAATGAACAATTGATTTTTTTATCAGAAGCATCGAAAATGCAAACGCTGAGATATTTGCCAAAATTAATCCGACCAACATTATTTTTATACCAAACGAAAAAGTTGCAGCAATAGATAAAATAATTATTACTCGTTTGAAAATCTCTAATTTGAAGCTGTTTTTTGACTCCCCACGAGCATTTAAAATATTTATATTAATAGTATAATTTGGATAAAAAATATTTGATACAATTAGCAACTGAAAAAGTATAACAGACTCCAGCCATTTATCTGTTATCAGTGTTATAATAAGCGGTTCGGCAGCTACAATTAGGAATATGGCGAGCGGAAAAGTCAACATGCTAACCGATGAAACTAACCTACGATAGATGCGTAAAAGTCGCGGTTGATCGTCGTGTACTTGAGCAAAAATTGGGAATGTACCTGCCGAAAGAATGCTGTTGGAAGCTACATTCACTGTTTCGCTGTATTTGTTTGCCTGTGTGTAATATCCCACATTCCGTACAGTGTCGAATTTACCTATCAGTAAGGTGTAAATGTTTGTAAATATGACATTTAATAACGATTGTCCAAAAATTCCAATAGAGAATTTCCAACTTTCGCGCACAAAATTCCATGAAAAACTGAAACTTGGTTTCCAACGCAGAAAAAATGGAAAAATCAAAGCTTTTGACGTGTGAAAACTCAATTGCTGAAACACCAGAACCCAAATTCCATATCCTTTATAAGCAAACGAAAGCGCCACTATAGCACTTATCATTACACTTAAAATATTAACTAAAGCGTTGGCTTTGAAATTTAATTTTTTTGTAAGTTGAGTTTGTTGTATAAAATAAAATGAAAAAAGAATAATGGATAAAAATAAAATTCGAGCAGGAGTTGTAAGTGTTGGTAAATTAAAAAATGTAACAATACTTGGTGTGGCAAAAAATAGAATGATATAAATAACTATCGATAGTAAAAAGTTGATGTAGAACATTGTACTGAAATCAACTTGCGTTGCCTCTTTTTTTCGAATCAATGCTTGTCCAAATCCACCATCTATTAATACGGTAGAAATACCAACAAAGAAAAATAAAATGCCTATCTGCCCAAACTCTTCTACGTGTAATATGCGCGCAAGAAATATCCCAACAAGTAGCTGGATAATTTGGACGCCAAACACATTGACCGTTGACCAAGCCAATCCGGTTATCATTTTATTTTTTAAACCATCGCCCATAATAGGTTTGTAAAGTTTGTAAAGTTTATAAAGTTCATAAGGTTATAAAGTTACGAAAAATGCAATTTAATTGCCGATAAAAGTGTTAAAACCTGAATTCGTTCGCCCCAGTTTCCTTTTTCGAACAACCATTTACAATCGTTACGCAACTCTTCATCTTCAACTAGTTTTATGTTTTTTTCAAAATACGTCTCAAATGTTTGTGCCAATGCTTTATTTTCTTCCAACCAATAATCCAACGGATTCATTCCCGATTTCATTTTTCCCGAAAGCTTATCGAAAAATTTAAGACTCATACGTTTGTAATAGCCTAATGCAAAATATTTTTTATTGTTGAGCGAAATCAAGGGCGAAACACCTGTTTTTTCCCAAGGATAGTGGGCAAATTCTTTATTCTTTTGAGCAATCCAATCGATATAAATTTTTTGTTTATATTTTAAATTTTCGGGTATGGAATAGCAATAACTCAAAAAATCTACATCCAAAAATGGAGAAACACTTTGCGAAAATACATCTAAATAATAATTTCCGTTCATGGCTCCCATAAATGCGCGCCCGTAAAATTTGTATAGCTCTTCCGATTCGAAATTTTGTTGCACGCTTGCAATGTATTTTTCAGTTTTCCGAATTAGTTTCGACGAATATACACTGGCTGCCAGCGAAGGTTTTGTGGGGTATGGTTTTGTAAGAAACGAACCCAATACAGCATCGCCAATCAAGCCTGTGTGAACAAGCCCATAATCGTCGAAATTCATGTTCTTGCAGGATTTGAGAACGTGAGCGCCACCCGAAAAGAGAATCATACCGTCGTTGTACGATACTATTTCGTCTACATTACGCAGGTAGTTTCCGCCATCCAGTGCCTGAAACAAAAATTCGTGTCGGTGGTCGATGGCAATTTGTTTTGCAATTTGTTCGTCGAGGTAATTTGCTTGCGAAAATGTGAAATTTAACTGGTCGGTGTAGCCCATTTTATGCGCCATAAGCACCGTCATGCGCGAATCCAAACCACCACTAAGCGTGGCTATGTGCCTGTAATTGTATTCTTTATCTTTTTCGAATTCTCGTTTTATAGCCTGTCGAAAAAGCGCATCCACTTTCTCTATTATTTGCTCTTTTGTATCGGTAGTTTGTTTAATATTTTGCAAATGAAAATAGTTGGTAGTTTTTGTTTTGCCATTTTTATGTTCCAAATAGCAGCCTGGTAAAAGCTTGGTAACTCCTTCGATATACGAAATTTCGTTTAGCATAAACCCACTTGTTAGTATCGAATAGGCCGCATCTTTATTCAGTTTTCGTGGAATTTTCAGCTCGCTCATTAATGCTGCAATTTGCTTCAAGTCAGATGCAAAAAATAGATAGTCGCCATTTTCGAAAACAAAAATTCGTTTTGATCCGGTTTGGTTGGTGAATAGCAACCAGCTATCGGCTTTTTTGTCGTAAATAAATCCGCTAAAATCACCTCGCAATTGTTCTACAAAATTTGCTCCGTAATTTGTATAAAGCAGTTTTAAAACTGAAAAAGTATTTTTATCAGTTCGATTTTCTTTTAAAATTAGTTCGTTTAAATTCAAAATAATACCTTCAATTGCAATAAAATACGCATCGTCTTGTACGAAGATTTTATCGTTGAGAAATTTTGAATTAGTCAGTTGTTGCACACTAAATTTATCCGTTACTTCTGTACGACAAATCATTTTCTGTTCGTAATCACTACGAATCGAAAAAGTTTTCGGCGAAGGGATTACTTTTTTGTTTTTATAAATTACTGCTGTAAATCCGGACATATTAGAGTTTTATTTTCAATAATTTCGTTCAATTAATTTTATCAAATCGTCTTTCGAAGGAAGAATGGTTTGATATTGCGCTGCAAAAATATATTATTTCAGAATTCCTCAAGTGTTTTGAGGAATTTGAATAAATGGAATAAAAATTTCGCATTCGTTCCAGATTTTGAACCGAATATCCACGTTTAAATTTATTTATTAAGTCAATTGAAACTTTTGTTAGAAGCCCTTTTCCATATTCGGCTCGCTTTTCTCCGGCTTGTAATCCTTCAACAATCATTTTTCCTATTGTAAAATAAGTTATAACAATAGTTGAATTCGTGTTTTTGGCGATAGAAAATCGAGCATTTTCTATTAGCTCAATAATTTTAGTACTCAGTTCATTCATAGTTATATAACTGTCTTATTTGCTTTTTATTACATCGAAACCCTCGCCGTAAACGCCAATAGCCGACGATTGCGAAATGAACGCATTAGGATCAATTTCTTTCACAAGGCGGAAAATTTTAATCGATTCATTTTTGCGAGCAATAACCGTAATTACTTTAACGGGCTCTTTGGAGTACCAGCCCATGCCGTCGAGAATGGTTACGCCTCGATGCACCTCGGAGTTGATGCGTGAGGCAATTTCTTCGTAATTTTTCGAAAAAATAAAAAATTGAACCGACTGGCGCACCCCATTTATAACCATATCAACAGTCAATGTTGTAACAGTGAGTGCAGTAAGCCCATAAACGATGCGTTCGATGCTGCCATTTGCAAGAAAATAGGACGACGAAATTATCAATACATCGCAGTAAAGTAAAATTCGTCCCAGCGTAATATTACGGTATTTATTTACCACTTTGGCAATAATATCGGTACCACCCGAGCTTCCATTATTTAGAAATACCATACCAATACCAACTCCCGAAAGCAAACCTCCGATGACGCAAGCCATAAAATCTTCTTTGTTGCCAACAAAAGTTCCTATAGGTGCTTGGGGTAAAATGCTGAAAAATAGCGTCAAAATGCCAACTCCGTAAACTGTTCTCAGACTGAACTTTGCACCCAAAGTACGGATGGCAACAAGCAGAAGTACAGCATTGATAGCAAAAAATGTAACTGAAATTGGTAGCCCTGAAGCATAAAAAACCAATGCACTAATACCCGTTACGCCACCACCTGTAATTTGATGTGGAAGCAAAAACGCCTTCCATGCAGCAGCATACATAAAAAGACCCGCAGCAATAAAAATATATTCTTTGGCATTCAGTTTTCGGCTGATATAGGCTCCTTTAATAAATAAACTATTCAACATAATTGTGTCATTTTTTTTGTGTCGCAAAGATAACGAAATTCGAAGAATATCAAACACTTGTTTTATTAGCTTAGAAAAGTGTATTTTTGTAGCAAGTTTTGATGCCAATTACTCTATTTTGGTATTCTGCTTTTTAATAATTTATAGGGTTATGAAATTGAAAGTTCAGAATATTTTTCTGAGATTATTTATTGTTCTATTTTTAATAATAGCCGTTTCTTGTAAAAAGAAGGGTGAAAATCGAGCTGAAAAAACGGATAAATTCAGAGATAAAGATTCCATTATTCTCGATTGTAATTATACATTCGACGAGGCAATAGCTGGAACAAGAGCTCCAAAGCATGTCATCGATCAACTCGAACTTTTTACGGTACATTATTTTGCCTTCGATGGGGAAATTCATCGTGGACAATTACTTGCTAATAAATTAATAGTAAATGATTTGCGTGAAATTTTTAATGAGATATTACAATATCGTTTTCCAATAGCCAAGGCTATTCCTATTGTAAAATACAACTGGAATGATGAGGCATCGATGGAAGATAATAATACTTATTGTTTTTGCTATCGAAATGCCGATTATTCGAAACACGCTTTGGGGCTGGCAATTGATATTAACCCTATGCAAAATCCAAATCGCTGGAAGTCTGAGTTTTCGTTTCGAACTGATATGCCGGAAGGGGCTCGATACAATCCGAATGCTCCCGGCACTTTTACTCCAAACCATCCAATAGTATTGCTATTTGCCGAAAAAGGATTCCTTTGGGGGCGTTATTTTAAACGAAATAATGACGATCACCATTTTGAAAAAAAGGGCAATAACTCTATCAACTGATATTTTTTTAAACTTTTTGTTACAACATCTTGTTATAACTTTAAATATAAAATTTAGTCATTATGAAAGCAAATGTTGGTTCAGTAGATAAATTAATTCGTCTAATGTTGGCAATAGTATTAATATTATTGTTTTATTTTGAAGTTTTGACAGACAGTTTAGGAATAATAGCATTAATAGCTGCCTTGGTTTTGACAGTTACAAGTCTGATTAATTTTTGTCCTTTGTATGCTATTTTCAAAATAAATACTTGTAAAGTTAAGGAAAAATCGAATTAGATTTTTGCTTTTCTCAATATAATAAATGAGCCTCTAACTGATTATTTTAGAGGCTTTTGTTGTGTTTGTAATATTCGTACCCATTTGTAATGACGTAGAAATTACTAATCTGAATTTATCGGGTATGTATCTAACAATAGTATTTTCGTTTTGAATAAAACTTATCTAGCAGTCGTTGAACAATTATATTTTACAACTAAAACAACAATTTTAAAATAATTTTATATTTGAATTTTAAAACAAATTTTTTTGTTGAACAATTATATTCTTAACTATAATTCGGTGTATTTAATGAATAAAAAATATTCAATGAAATAGAATTAGAATACATTTATTAACAATTGGAAACTTTAAATCAAAAATCTAAGCATAAAATTTCGATTTAAGAAAAAAAATTCTTACTTTTGTTCCGCAAAAATTTAAAACTAAAAAAAATAATTTTTATAAAAGCGTTTATGTCAAAAATTGAAGAAAAAAAACCAGATGAATTGCAACAGGTAGAGCAGGTACTCAGTAATTCGGAAGCATTTATCGAAAAATATCAGAAGCAATTATTAATTGCAGTGGGTGTTTTGGTGCTTATTGTGTTGTCGGCACTTGCTGTTAAAAACTTTTACCTTGCCCCTCGCGAAGCTGAAGCCGAAAATGAAATGGCTAAAGGACAAGCACTTTTTGCTGTCGATTCGTTTAAAGTAGCACTTGATGGAAAAGGCGATTATATTGGTTTTAAAGAAATCGTTTCGGAATATAGCATTACCCCTTCGGGAAATTTGGCGGCGGCTTATACCGGTATATGTTATTATAAATTACGACAATACGATAATGCAATTAAGTATTTGTCGAAATTCGATGGTGATGACAATTATTTTTCACTTTCTGTAATTGGCTTAATTGGCGATGCGAATATTGAACTTGGCAAAAAGGAAGAAGCTGTTGATTATTTCACAAAAGCTGCTGGCAAAAACAACGATGTGTTAAGTCCTGTATATTTTAAAAAGGCTGGAATTACTTATGAAGCACTCTCGAAACCCGAAAAGGCGCTCGAAATGTACACTACTATTAAGGAAGAATATCCTCGCAGTTCTGAAGCATCGGATATTGAAAAATATATTGCACGCGTTCAGAAATAAAATTGTTTATATACACTGAAAATAAAAAACAAAAAGCTGCTTCTGAAAATGAAGCGGCTTTTTTATTAAAACAAACTAACCAATTATCAAATCAACTGATTAACAAAATAATAAATGGCAACAAAATATAAAAACTTGTCGGATTACGATGTCAATTCGATGCCACCAGCTCAAATCCTTTCCAATCAGCATTATGCCATAGCCGTAGCCGATTGGAATTCGGAGATAACTTACGCTTTGCTCGAAGGTGCTTTTGATACTTTAGTGCAACATGGTGTGAAACCCGAAAATATCAAAGTTGTTCATGTTCCGGGTGCTTTTGAGTTGATTTATGCAGCTCAAAAATTGGCAAACCCATCGAAATATTCGGCTGTAATCACTTTAGGATGTGTAATTCAAGGCGATACGCCACATTTTGATTATGTTTGTCAAGGTGTAACTTATGGTGTGGCTAAATTAAATGCTAACCCCGAATGCTGTCCTGTTGTGTTTGGTGTGCTCACTACGAACACTTTAAAGCAATCTATCGACAGAGCGGGTGGAGTTCACGGAAATAAAGGTACCGAAGGCGCAGTTACAGCCATAAAAATGGCAAATATCGTTTGGTAGTTTCGACAGAATTACGTATCTTTGCACCGCTTTAGAAAAAATGGGTAGTTACCAAAGTGGCCAACTGGGGCTGACTGTAACTCAGCTGTCTTTCGACTTCGGAGGTTCGAATCCTTCACTGCCCACAAACAAATTTGAAAATTAAAAAATTTGAAAATTTGAAAATTAATTTTCAAATTAACTCATTCTCAAATTTTCAAATTGTATTTTGCGAAAGTAGCTCAGTTGATAGAGCATTAGCCTTCCAAGCTGAGGGTCGCGGGTTTGAGTCCCGTCTTTCGCTCAAATGAAAAGAAGAAACATTTCGATGTTTCTTCTTTTTTATTTATGCCAACCAAGACAAGTTTTTTTATCCAATGTTGTAGCCCAAAGTTACAAACCTATTTTCCATCCTGCTTATCATCTATATGTAAAAGATGTAATATAACCCATTCATAATGTAACGCCATTGTAGCTTCGAGCAGTTACTTTTGCTGCCAATAAACACACAAAAAGATGGCAGCCTTTAACGATCAGAAATTAGATACCGTTGGAATTTTTAACGACAGTTTTCCACCTATAATGGATGGTGTATCGCTTACAGCACAAAATTATGCTTATTGGCTTCATCAAAAAGAGCAGGCTGTTTGCGTGGTAACTCCCCGCATGCCCGACTACCGCGATGTGGAGAGTTATCCAGTTTATCGGTATTCGTCGTTCCCAATTTTGGGACGCAAGCCTTACCGCTTGGGCTTCCCCGAAATGGATCGAACCTTGCAAAGCAATATGAACAACATTCAATTTGGGCTGGTGCATGCACATTGTCCATTCAGTTCGGGAAATGCTGCATTGGATATTGCACGGAGCCAAAAAATACCTCTTATTGCCACTTTTCACTCCAAATACCGCGACGATTTTGAGCAAACTGTTCATTGTAAGTTGATTGTAAAATTTATGATACATAAGATTATCCGTTTTTACGAAAAAGCCAATGAGGTTTGGATTCCGCAAGCTTCGGTAGAGGAAACTCTACGCGAATATGGCTACAAAGGCAAGGTGGAAGTGGTGGCAAATGGCAACGATTTTGATTCGGACGTACCAGTGTTGCCCGTGAAAATACAAGCTCGAAATGAGCTGGGACTTGCTGCCGATATTCCGGTTTTACTTTTTGTAGGGCAGTTGATTTGGGAAAAAAACATTGAGATGATAATTCAATCGTTGGTATTAATCAAGGATTTAGCCTTCAAAATGTACTTTGTTGGAGCGGGTTATGCCGCTGCCGACATAAAAAAAATGGTCGCAGATGCGGGTTTAACCGATAAAATTGAATTTACGGGCATTATTGCCGACCGCGAAAAGCTAAAGCAGTATTATGCAGCTGCCGATTTATTTCTTTTTCCATCGACTTACGACACTTGGGCGTTAGTTATTCACGAAGCAGCTGCCCTGCAAACGCCTTCGTTGCTGGTTAACGATAGCACCATTTCGAAAACTATAACCGACAACGTAAATGGTTTTTTGTGTGAAAACACTCCCGAGGCAGTATCATTGCGGCTACGCGAATTGTTGGCACATCCGGAACTTATTCGTTGCGCTGGTTTGCGGGCATCCCAAACCATTAACCGCTCTTGGGAAATTGTAACCGACGAAGTATTAGATCGATACAAGCATCTTAAAAATAGAATACTATGATCCAAACTCAGCCTTTTGGTTTGACAAAATTATTGCTTCCGGCAGGGATAGGGCTCGCTGTTGTTGGATGGCTTTTTTTGCGGGAGTTTAATGCAGGTACTTTTACAACTATTACGTTTACATGGAGTAGCTTGGCGTTTATACTGCTGGCTATTTTTTTTATGTTTGGGCGCGACTTAGGACTTATTTGGCGTTTCCGGATGCTTTCGTACAAACGCCTAACGTGGGGGCAAGCATATAAAATTCATATTTTAAATGAATTTTCTTCTGCCGTAACACCTTCAGCAGTAGGGGGCTCTGCCTTTGTTGTGTTGTTTTTGAGTAAAGCGGGACTCAATTTGGGTCGAAGCACAGCCATTATGATAACGAATCTTTTTTTGGACGAATTGTTTTTCGTTGTTTTTTGTCCAATCATTTTTTTGCTTGTACCCTTGGCAGAGCTTTTTAATGTAACATCTGTTATTGCTGCTACTATTGGAGTAGTTTTTTGGAGTGTGTACGGGCTGCTTTTTGTATGGACTATGCTGCTTTTTATAGGACTTTTTTATCAACCCAATTTTATTGTCAGCTTTTTCGATTTGCTTTTTCGTCTTCCATTTTTAATTAGATTTCGTGCAAAATTAACTGTTTTTTCGTCGTCATTATACAATGCTTCGCACGAAACTAGCAGTCAGCCAATGGCATTTTGGCTCAAAGCTTTTGCTACAACTGCGGCCTCGTGGAGCGCACGTTTTTTGGTAGTTAATGCTTTGTTTTTGGCATTTATACCTATTACCAATCACCTCGTTATTTTCGGTAGGCAGCTCATGCTTTGGGTGGTGATGGTGGTGAGCCCTACGCCTGGAGCGAGCGGACTAACCGAAATAGCTTTCCGCGAATACTACAGCGATTTGATGTTGGATAGCAGCTCTATTTTACTCATTATCCTTATCTGGCGCCTTATAAGCTACTATTTGTATTTGATTTTGGGTGTAATTATTATTCCAAAATGGATACGGAAATCGTTTAATATGTGAATAATGTAAATAATATGTGGAATTGTGTAATTACAAACACAGGCTATTCACCGACCTTTGCAAAGTAATAATTCAATTACAAACTAAAACTTACACAAAATGAAAAGAATGAATTTTCAAGTTCTAATGATGGCTTTTATAGCCTTATTTCCGGTAACAAGTTTTGCTCAAAATATGTCGTTGGATGACATCAATCACCGAGTTTCTTTCGGGATTAAAGCGGGTGCAAATTTATCAAATGTATACGATACACAGGGTGATGAATTTCAGGCGGATGGTAAATTCGGTTTAGCTGGTGGACTTTTTCTTTCGTTACCACTTACAGATGTGATTGGTATACAGCCGGAATTTTTATTTTCTCAAAAAGGGTATCAGGGCTCAGGATCAGTGTTAGGAAGCGAATATAGTTTTTCACGTACAACCAATTTTATTGATGTGCCGCTTTTGGTTTCGTTACGCACCGGCGAATTTCTTACTATTTTGGTTGGTCCACAATACTCTTTTTTAGTTAGTCAGAATTATACATTTACAAGCGATTTGGTGAGTATTTCGCAGGATGAACAATTCGACAACGAAAACTTGAGTAAAAATATTTTGTGTATAACAGGTGGTGCCGATTTGAATTTGGGTAATGTAGTGATAAGTGGCCGTTTGGGCTGGGACATGACAAGCAACAAAGGTGACGGAACTTCGACAACACCTCGTTATAAAAATGCTTGGTATCAAGCAACAATAGGATATAGATTTTAAAGGAAGAAGTTTACAGTTTATAGTAAATAGTTTATAGTAAATAGTTTATAGTAAATAGTTTATAGTAAATAGTTTATAGTAAATAGTTTATAGTAAATAGTTTATAGTAATTGGTATATAGTTTAAAACAATAATAGAATTTTATTTTCATAAAAAAAACAAACAATCAAGATGGAAAATTTCAATGGAACAGGACGATTAGTAGGTGCATTAGTTGTTGGCGCATTAGCCGGAGCAGCACTCGGAATTTTATTTGCACCTGAAAAAGGAAGCCATACACGCAGTAATATTGTGGATGGTGCTAAGGATTTAGTTGGCGACATGAAACGCAAATTGAAAGATGAAGCAGCAGCATTACGCAAAAAGGCCGAAGACTTGGAACAACAAGCCAAAGATAAAGTGGAAGAAGTGATTCATGATGTGAAGCACAAAACTGCCGACGTTACCAACAATCACAAATAACAAAAACAGACCCCCAACCCCTAAAGGGGAGAAAGAAAAAAAACCATTCGGTACTATTCTACGCCCCTTTAGGGGTTGGGGGTTTAAATTTTAAACACCATGCCCGAATATAATAAATTAGAAGAAATTACCGACAGTATCAAAGAATATCTGCTATTAAATTTTGAGATATTGAAACTGGAAGCTACCGAACGTATTTCGCAAATTGGAGCATCGCTCACAGCAGTTTTACTAGTAAGTGTATCGGTTTTTATGTTTGTGTTTACGTTGAGCATTGGTCTCGGATTTTACATATCGGCTTTGTTGGGCAATGC
>CAMDNO010000127.1 GCA_945902955.1 Porphyromonas cangingivalis | reverse complement strand
TCGTTTAATATTTCTTTTGACACTTAAGTTAAGATTCTTAGTTTCAGTTTGATACATCTCAGCTAAGTCAAAATCAAGCATTACTTGCTTATTTCGAATGTTATAAATTTTATTTTGAACAGCTACAATTTCCATCATTTAAAAACAATTGATAATAAGGTTATTAGTTTGAGGTCGCAATTTGCGACCTCAAAATTAGACTGTTTCAAATTTCACTCCTTCTTTCATTCCCAAAAGTAATTCGCGGAAAATTTGCGTTCCATTTTCTATCGAAAGTGGTTTCCAACGTTCGAGCATTTCTATTTTGAGTACGTAAGCCAATACTTTTTCAATGGAGAAATAACTGAAAAAAGTATTTTCTTCGAGCCATGTCCATTTCAAAGCATCTATCTTTTTTTCGCGTTCAAGCAAATCATTTTCTTCGGCAATGCGTAATACCACATCTAATTGGTAAAAAATACCGGCTAAACCAAAATCGCGTGCATTGCTGTTTTTTATAGCAATGGCAATTTCGTTGCTGCCAATTACCAATTGTCGCTGGTCAAAACCGTGTTTACGACATGCCGTTGCTGTAAGTATGTTGTTGATATTCAAATTGAATTCGTACCAAGCACTCAAAAACTTGTTGCTATTCTTCATCGCATATTCATAGTACAAACTCGCTAACTGGTCTTCGCTCGAAATACTTACATCAGTTGCTTTTTCGCTGCCTACTGTTCGATAAAATGCTTGAAAATAGGGAAGTAATCTGCCGTCTTTCGGGTTCTCAACTTCTTGTAAAAGAGCTGTTAATTGCTCCCAATCAGCAGTATTGAGGTTTCCAAGTTTATTTAATTCGGCATCTTTATTCTTGAGAAAAGCCAAAAAATTAGCATTGTCGTATTTTGCAAAAACAAGTTTCAATAAATCAGCATCGGTAGCTGACAATTGCTCGAACAATTCGTTTTTGAGTTCGAACAACGAAATGCTTATTTTTAAATCTTCGGCTTGTATATCGGGTAATCCCGCAATAAGGCAGTAGTAATTCATTTTAAAAAAGCATTTCTACTAATTTGGGACGTAAAAATTCTTTGAAGTATGCAATGAACTCAGCATCGCCAAAGGTGATTTTGTAACCTTCTTTTTCGGGAGTAATTGCAAAGTCGGCTTTTACTCCGTTTGCTTCGGTAATTTTTACACCTTTGTTCAGAAGTTCTTTTGCATTTGCCAAAAAGTAGTCAGTCAGTGCTTTAGCATCATTTGCTTCGATGGCAATTGATTGATTTTTACCCCATTCCTGCACCAAACTGAGTATGGTTTTTTGCATAAATGCTTTGTCGGAAGTTGCCGCTTTTACCGAAGCCGAAACAATGGAGCCACAAATTAAGTCGGTTATTTCAGATTTTAAAGCATTTACTGCTTGTTGAGCAAACAGTTTTAATTCCGATTGAGTGTTTTTGGTCAATTCAGCCGATTTAGCCTGTGCTTCAGCAATTGTTTTCTGAGCCTGCGCCTCTGCCTGCGCCTTTATTTCTTCAGCCTCAGCTGTGGCTTTTGCAACTATGTTTTTTGCCTCTTCGTTCCCTTTTTCAACACCTTCGAGGTAAATTTTGTCGGTAAGTTCCTGCAATTTTGTATTCATGATTTTACTTTTATGCTAATGAGTTGCAAATTTAGTATTTTAAATAATAAAATGTAAGATTTTTGGGAAAATTTATTAGTATTTTAAAAACTAATCATTTTAAGTATGAAATTATTTCATTTATATTGAATTTTAATATTCTGAAATATCAAGATTTAATATTCTTTTTTTTGTGGGGTTAAATATCAAATTAATTGTAAATCCAATAAATAATAAGCCTGCGAAAATGGTAGCCAATACAAATCCATATTTTGCATTATGGCCAAAAAAATCACTTATGCCTCCCATCAATAAAGGGCCAATAGCGGCACCAGAAGCTGTAAAGAAAAGAATTATACCCGCCACAGAGCCATGTTTTGCTTTTGGGAAGCAGCTAATGCCTTTTGAGTTGATGGTGGGATAAATAACAGACATGAATAAACCCGAAATTGGTAAAAGTATAACTGCGGCTTCGAGACCTAAAACAACGCTACCTAAAAAACATATAAATATCAACACGCTAAATATAGTCATAATTACCGACCAATTGAATTTAGCCAGTAACCATGCTCCCAAAAAGCGCCCGCTTGCTCGTAAAACAAAGAATATTGTTAATGCGTAAGTGGCAAAAAATATTGAATTTCCTTTATAACCTGCAATCAAAGTAGGCATCCATACATACACGGCGCATTCTACTGCAACATACAGAAAGGCGGCCAATGAAAATCCCAGTGCAAAAGGATCCTTGAGCATTGAAAACGTGGCTTTCAGGTTTATTTTTTCGGCAATGTTTTTTTTCGTTTTCGGATATTCGACCAATAATGCTAAAATGATTAACAACACGCAAAGTGTACCTGCAATAATGTACAACCATTTCCAGTCTACTCCCGATTTTAACAAATAAGTTACCAAAAATGGACCTATAATTGCACCAACACCAAAAAATCCCTCCACAGCATTCATAGTTGATGTATGTTCGTTCGAAGATTTTGTAATATCGCCTATTAATGCCAATGCTGCCGATTTAAAAATACCGATAGCTGTGCCCGAGATTACCATTAATCCAAGAAAAAATGCAAAACTATTTCCTAATAAAAACAGGTATGAGTTGAGTGCAAAAAGTCCCAAGCCGAGTATTATTGTCAGTTTGCGACCAAATTTATCTGCCAAAAAGCCCAATAGAATGCCCGATAATGCAATGGCAATCATTGGTGCGTAGTGCATTAAGCCAGCTGCTGTCATACTGAGCTTAAATTGTTTCATTACTTCAGGAATAATAACCCCCACGGCATCGGTGGTCATTGCAAACATCATAAACATTAGAAATGTTAACCATTTGATAATAAATATGTTCTGATGTTTTGAGTCGGTTTGTGATAATTTCATGTGATTGTTGATTAATTGGTTTTTAAATACTTAATTCAATAATTTCTCCATTTTTATCTAAGTAGCTAATTTGTGTTTTGTTGGTATTCAGTTTTATTTGCAAAACACAAAAGTCCTTTTCTTTTTCCCAACTTAATATTAAAATGTCATCAGAACTTTCCACAATTTCGAATTTTCCATCAAAAGCTGGATAGGAGTTTCGGAAGTTTATTAATCGAATTAATCGTTGAACTACTGATTTCTTTACAGCTTCTTCAATTTCATTTAACAAAAAATTATGCCTGTTTATTTCTCTTCCTTCACCTGTTTTCTGTACATTCAAAGCATCGTTTTCGCCTGCTAGTAAACCTACATAATATACCTGAGGAATTCCCGGCGTGAAAAACTGTATTGCTCGTGCTGCTATATAGGCATCATCGTTTGAATCTAAAACAGAATAATATGAACAACGAATTTGATGTACGTCAAAGCCATCAGCACTTTTGTGTTTGTCGGAAAAAATCAGACTGAGATTTGCTCCTCGTTCAACACAAATATCTACTATTTTTTGAGCATCAGCGCTATCTACCAACTCATCCAAATCGGGCTTAATTGGAATGCCATCATGGCAATCTAACATTGTAAACTGATTGTGTGGACGCTCAGCAAGATACGTTTTAAGCTTTTTTGTCGACTTGTATATTATTGTTTCGAGGATATAATACGGCAAAATAAAATCGTATATCCAATGTCCTTTATTTGCTAATTTATTTTGAATACTATGATGTGAGTGTATTTCGGGCAATAATTCTATATCTAACGAATGTGCAAGTTCGGTAATCCAGTCCAAAAATAAATATATTTCTGGTTCTACAAAAAAGCAGCTTGTGCCTAACTTTTTAACAATATATCCAACAGCATCTAATCGAACTATTTTAATGTTGTTATTACTAAAGTTAATCATAAATTCTGTAATCAATTTTTTTGTGATTTCCGAATTTATGTCTAAATCAATCTGTTCCGAAGGTGTTTGTTTCCCAAATGTTGTCCAGACATTAACTTGTTCAGCATTTTTTCCGATAGTAAAAGTTGAATACGGCTCATTTCTTCGTAGAAACATTTTATCGATGTCCTCTTGAATGGGAATACCGTCCACCCAATATTTATCTAAGGTAATAAACAGATTGGCATATTCTGATTTTCTACCTTTTTTCAAAAAATCCTGAAAATAGAGCGATTGTTTCGAAATATGATTTACCATCAAATCGAGCAACAAGTCATACTTTTCAGACAGAGCCTTAATATCTTCCCATGTGCCAAAGGTGGGGTCAATTTCGAGATACGTTAAAGGAGCAAAACCCCTATCGCCCGACGAAGGAAACGGAGGTAGAATATGGATTCCACCTTCGAATACGCCAGAAAAATAGGTGTCGAGAACAAATTTCAACGATTTTAAATCGCCGCCCAATGAATCAGGATAAGTTATAAGTTGAACTTTATTTTTTACTGACATTTTTATAGATATTAATCGTTAATTTTTACTTCATATTCTTTTGAAATAATAAAATCAGCCAAAAATTTATGCCCTGCAATTATTTTGTGCTCTGTTTCGAGTATGTTTTCAACAAACGGATCGTTTACTTCATTCCCTCTATTACGAAGTTTTCGGTAAACCAAGGTGTCGTTGTAATCGGCTGAAATAAAAATTCGTGTATCAATATTCTTGAGTAAAGTGGTGTAAGTACCTTCGGCAATAATAACTTTTATAGCTTTCAGGTCAATTTTTTCGACTGAAACTATATTTGTATCATAATCGATATGAGGGATTTCGATATTATTTGCCCCGTAAATTGCACTCTTCAAAGTTTCATCTAACAATTTCATATTTACTTCAATGTGAGGACCAAGCCATTTAGAATCTTCTTTTCTCTTTGCATCATTTGCCGCAGGTGGAAGAAAAAAATAATTATCCTGTCCTAAAACAATTGATTTCACACCATGACGGTTCAACTCGTTAATAAGTGCTTTTGAAGTTTCTGTTTTTCCACATCCACTTTCGCCAGCTAACGAAATTGTATATACTTGTGGCTTTGCTGTTATTTTTTCTAGTATACTTGATACGATAATTGAAGCAGCAAATTCGTGCGGATTTAATGCCATATTTTAAAGTGTAAAGTTCGTTTTTAAATTCATAATTTTCTAAGTCGAAATAATTTAAAATTTCAGAGTCGAAATGTTCTTTTTTTATTCGACCCTGAAATTTAACTAAAAAACCTTAAAAACTATATGTGAGAGACATTTTTGAAAGACGTCCGGTAATTGGGCGGGCGCGCATGTAATTTGTCGAATTATCAACAAAAGAAGTGCCTTCGGCTTCGGTATAACCCAATGTGTCGAAAATGTTACTTACAGTGGCGCTCAAAGCCAATCCCTTCGCTATTTGGTAACTTGCAAAAGCATTAACATAAACATATCCGGGCAACGTGATTTTATTATCGTTTTGCGAATACACTTTTGTTGTTCCAATAAAACTTAAACCAAAATCGGCCTTTCCAATACTGTATGTTGGGTTGAAGTTGTACATCAATGTAGGTACACGTCGTGGAGTATTTCCAACTTCGGTTTGGTCTAAACTACTTTTGATAGATGCTTTTGTGAAAATCGCTCCGGCATTTGCCACAAAATTGCCAAAGCGTATCGAACTTTCAAGCTCAGCCCCAAATGACTGAAATCCAATTAAATAAATTTTGTTTTCGGTTATGTCAGCATTTTGTTCTGTTACGTTCGAAAAATAGGGTGTTACTGTAAATGCCAGCGTAGGAGTATTGTATTTGAATCCTGCTTCAATTTGGGTAACCATATCGGCTTCTAAGCCCTTCATGGTTTTTCCTTCGCTTGTAATGAATTGCGAATACAAAAGTCTATCGGCATTGGCTCTTCCACCTCTACTTACTCGGGCATAAACGGCTTTCCCGTTATCAATTTTATAATTTGCACCCAACGAATACGATAGGTAATTATAATTGTAATCCACAGCGTGTGGCGTTGTATTATCAACAATATTGCTTTTGGACTCTACGGGCGAAAGAATTCCATTTTGATTTACGTCGATAGCAGCTACTTTACTATTTAGATAATATCCATCAGCTTTGCCAAAGTCGTAACGCATACTGGCATCAATATTAATATTGTCGTTTACCGTTACACCAATATTCATATAAGGTGCATTAATTTTATACTTCATATCGTACTGACGGCCAAGACCCCATTGTCCGTAATCGGTAACACCACCCTCAGTGTAGTATGAACCGTCGGCGCTGGTAAGATTCATTAATTTGGGATGGCTCGATACGTCGGTAATGTAACCTTGCCAATTCCAATAAGTTGCAATTTGCTGATAAGCATAATAATACCCAAAAGTCATATTCACATCATTAAATCGCTTTGATACATTCAGGTCGTTTGTAAAATTGTTGAAACTGTTTATGTCCACATCGAATGACGCAATTTCCATCAACATGCCATTGCCATTCAAACCCGAAAGTTGCGAACTTGTTAAAGTAGTTCCGGCGTTTACACCATTGGCATAGCTAAATTTATAGCCGGGCGCATAACTCGAACCCAAAATATCTTTTGCAATATCGTCGGCCGAACCAATAGGACCTTTGGGGAATAAAGTCCGAAATGAACCACTTGTAATAGCAAGTCTGTTTTTATTTACCATTCTCCAGCCATCGCCCATGTCGAATGAAAACTCAGAACCAATAGCGTCGGAAATTGGATGCATGCCATCACTTATATTTGTTGTTCTGGGATTTCCACTGGCATCAATACCTGTCATATTAAAAAATTCGGAGCTTTGTAGGGTTGCATTGCGTAAGTCGAAACCCGAAATCGAATTATAAGTTGGATTTAAGCCTGTGCCAGTAGCTTCAACGGGCATTGGCATATACGAAATTGCTTTATCATTCAAATGTTTTAAATAGATGCGAGCAAATCCGTTTTTGAATTCTTTCGTGATATTGGCTTTTATTTGTCCGCCTACATTTCCATCATATCCGGCTTTGCGTGGGCCTTCGCCTTGACGGTAAAAACCACCAACATTAAACGAGAAACCATTTCCGATAGGTGCTCCAAAATTGAAATCGGTTCTGAAATCATCATAATCAATTCCTTTCGATATTCCTATTGATCCACCTTCTATGGCGCCCGTTTTGCTTATAAAGTTGATAATTCCTGCTGGCGAGTTACTTGCAAAAGTAGAGGCAGAGCCGCCTCTTATAGCTTCTATGCGCGAAATTGTTTGGTCGGTACGTACAAACATATCGGCGTTACCAAACACGATATCGCCAAATTGCAATACGGGAAGTCCATCTTCGTGGATTTGTAAGAATTTTGCACCACCTGTCGAAATGGGTACACCACGAACGGAAATATTTGCATTTCCCTCGCCACCGGTCGACTCGGAATGTATGCCCGGAATCGATTTGAAAACTTCAGCGGTATTTAAAGCACCAAGTTTTTCGAGCATTTTGGGTTTCAAGCTTGTAACTGCCACACTCGACTCTAATGCCGATTTGGGGTTTACAACACCAGTAATAACAAGGTCGTTTAACTGAATCAATCCTTCTTGTAATTCGAAAGTTACGTTTGTTGCTTTTTTGTCCACTATTTCTACTTCTGTTTCGATAGTGTTGTAGCCTACCAGCGAAGTTACAATAGTAACTTTTCCATTGTCGATGTTGGGAAGTTCAAAAGCGCCATCTAAATTTGTGATAGTACCCACCGTAGTTCCTTTAATCAAAACAGAAACTCCTATCAGACTTTCTTTTGTTTTTTTGTCAGTTACTGTTCCTTTTACGGATCCTTTTTGGGCAAACGATGTGGCTGCAAATAGCAATGCCATTCCAATAAATAAAAATGTTCGTTTCATAAATAGTAAATTTAATTTGAGAATTAATACTGTTTTTTGTCTCTTTGCAATGATAACAACGCGACAAAAATAAACGAACATTTCGAAACTGCAAATAGATATTTGTCTGATAATGTGATTATTATGAAAGCAACCGGTTGCGGGAACGGTTTCTGTTTACAAACATTAACTTTGTTTATGATTCTAAACCGAGCCACCTTCAATAATGCTGCTTTCGAGGTAAAAAATACGTGGCTGCGAAATTGAATTTTGTTTATCTTCCAATCTTTCGAACAACAATTCGGCTGCTTTTTTACCAATTTCAAAACCCATAGGTTCGATAGCTGTTAAATGGGGATTATACATAGAACGAAATGGCTCTTCGCAAAAACCAATTACAGAAATGTCTTTTGGGATGTGTAGATTGTGTTTAAAAATTGCTTTCATAACACCTGTCATGGTTAGGTCGCTTATTGCAAATACTCCATCCGGAGGATTGCTGTTGGAAAGTAATTCGGAAAATTTCTGTTCCGTTTCTTCTGGTGTTTCACACGATATTATCAAATTGTCCATGATGGGAATTCCCATTTCTAATAGAGCGGTTTTGTAGCCTTGAAGTCGGTTTCTGCTAATTAGCAAATTAAGATTTCCGGTGCAAATAGCTATCTTTCTTCTTCCGGCTTTCAGCAAATAATCAACTGCTTTAAACGAGCCGGTAATATCGTCAACCAACACAATATCTGTATTCAGATCTTTCACCACTCTATCGAAAAATACAATAGGAAGCTCTATATCAATAACATGCTGAAAATGTTGAAAGTTTTTTGTTTCGAAAGCAACCGAAACTAAAATTCCCTCCACATTATTGGCAATAAGAATATTAAGATTTTCAACTTCTCGCTCGTAAGATTCGTTCGATTGCAAAATAAGTAATTTGTAGCCTTTGTTGTGTACGACTTCCTCGATGCCCCGAACCACAGATGGAAAAAAGAAATAGGAGATTTGAGGCACAATAAGACCAACAACTTTCGTTTTTTTATTGCGGAATGACGATGCGACTGTATTGGGAATATAATTATGACTTTGAGCAACCTCAATCACGGCATCTTTCGTTGCTTGGCTAATATCCGGATGGTTATTTAGCGCCCTGCTAACAGTAGATTTGGTAATACCAAGTATTTTGGCAATATCAATAATGGTTATTTGATTGTTTTTCACGTGATTTTTTTTGATTTTATTTCACAAATATACTAAATTGTAAGCAATCAAAATCCATTTTTAAGATATTTAAACCAAACTGTTATAAAAAAATAGCTGGAATGTTACAAAACTCATTTTTTTGATAAATCAAACAAAGATTGTAAATTTGCAAAATAGTAATTTTAAACAAATATAAAACGTACAATGGAATTGTCCATGCAAAATATCGTTTATTTGCAGGGCGTAGGACCTAAAAAGGCGGCACTTTTTGCTTCCGAATTGGGATTGCTTACGGCGGAGGATTTGGTGCGTTATTATCCTTACAAATACGTTGATCGCAGCCGCTTTTATTATATTCACGAAATAAACGGAAATATGCCTTTCATACAAGTAAAAGGGCATTTTGTGCGTTTTGATAAAATTGGCGAAGGGCATCAAATGCGGCTTTCGGCACAATTTACTGATGGAAAAGATACCATAGAATTGGTTTGGTTTAAAGGCGTGAAATTTATTCTCGAAAAATATAAAACGGGTGTTGAGTATGTGATTTTTGGTAAACCAGCACCATTTAATGGTAAATATAATATCGTCCATCCCGATATTGAATTGACCTCAGCTTTACCGCCAGTTGAAGAAATGGGATTACAGCCATTTTACAATACAACCGAAAAAATGAAGTCTGGTTTTTTGAATTCGAAAACAATTCAGAAAATTATATTTCCATTATTGAGTCAGGTTAAATCGGGCATTTCGGACACTTTGCCGGCTTACATTCTTCAGCGTTTTGCATTGATGAATCTGACCGAATCGCTTGTAAATGTACATTTTCCAAAAAATGCTCATGCGCTGAATAAAGCCCGTCAACGTTTGAAGTTTGAGGAGCTATTTTATATTCAACTCAGCATTTTACGCCAAACCAAATGGCGCGAACAGAATTTCAAAGGCTTTATATTTGGTAAAGTAGGTGAAAGTTTCAACACATTTTACAAAGATTATCTACCATTCGAACTTACCGGTGCTCAAAAACGTGTACTTCGCGAAATACGCAGCGATGTGGGAAGTGGACGACAAATGAATCGTTTGCTTCAAGGCGATGTGGGCAGCGGAAAAACGCTTGTGGCGCTTATGTCCATGCTTATTGCCGTAGATAATGGGTATCAGGCTGCATTAATGGCACCAACCGAAATTCTTGCTAATCAGCATTTTATTACGGTAAAAGAATTTTTGGGTGATATGGGCGTACAAGTTGAACTGCTCACTGGTTCGACTCGACCAAAAGCGCGAGAAGCACTTCACGAAAAACTTCGCTCCGGCGAATTGAAAATTTTGATTGGTACGCATGCTTTGATTGAAGATACAGTTCAGTTTCAAAATTTGGGTTTTGTGGTTATCGACGAACAACATCGGTTTGGCGTGGAGCAACGTTCCAGACTTTGGAAAAAAAATATCCAACCGCCACATATTCTGGTTATGACTGCTACGCCAATTCCACGTACGCTGGCTATGACTTTATATGGTGATTTACGCGTGTCGGTTATCGATGAATTACCGCCAGGACGTAAATCAATTCAAACTTATCATTATTACGAGAGTAAACGTCAAAGTCTTAACCAATTCATTGCCAAGCAAGTAAGTCAAGGTCGTCAGATTTATGTTGTGTATCCGTTAATTCAGGAATCGGAAAAAATGGACTTGCAGGATTTGGAAAATGGATATAATTATATTACCGAAACCTTCCCTCAATACAAAGTTTGTAAAGTTCACGGCAAACTAAAAGCGGTCGAAAAAGAGTTTCAGATGCAACGCTTTGTTTCGGGCGAAGCGCAAATTATGGTGGCTACAACTGTTATAGAAGTTGGTGTAAATGTGCCAAATGCTTCGGTAATGATTATCGAAAATGCCGAACGGTTTGGTTTGTCGCAATTACATCAATTGCGGGGCAGAGTTGGTCGTGGTGCAGATCAATCGTATTGTATTTTGCTTACCGGTTTTAAATTGGCTACCGAAACTCGTAAGCGAATGGAAATTATGGTGCGCACCAACGATGGTTTCGAAATTTCGGAAGCCGACCTTCAATTGCGTGGCCCCGGCGACATGGAAGGAACTACACAAAGTGGCATGCCTTTCGAACTGAAAATTGCTAACTTGGCTCAGGATGGTAAAATGTTAGAAATTGCCCGAAACACTGCTCTGGAAATCCTCGAAGATGACCCAACATTAGCCAAACCCGAAAATCAGGTACTTCTACAACAACTACGCAAACTCAAAACCAACTTATTAAATTGGGGTGTAATTAGTTAAAAAACTCGAACTTTTTTTGACTGCTTAGCATTTTTACCTATTTTTGAAAGATGTTTTTTTATTCATTCTGTATAAATATGTATTATCATGGAAAAAACTCTTGTCATTTTAAAGCCCGGAACGCTACAACGCGAATTGGTGGGTGAAGTAATTTCTCGTTTCGAACGAAAAGGACTTCAGATTTGTGGTATGAAAATGATGCAATTAACTGATGATTTGTTGACTGAGCATTATGCACATTTAGCCCAAAGATCTTTTTTTCAGCGCATTAAAGATGGGATGATGATTACACCTGTTATTGTAATGTGCCTCAAAGGAATTGATGCCATACATATTGTTCACCAAATGGCAGGTAAAACTAACGGTCGCGAAGCAGCTCAAGGTACTATTCGTGGTGATTTTAGTGTAAGTGTTCAGGAAAATATTGTACATACTTCCGACTCCATCGAAACTGCCGAAAGCGAATTAAATCGCTTTTTTAAACCCGAAGAAATTTTTGATTTTAATCAAAATAATCTCAACTTTGTATATGCTAACGACGAAGTGTAGAGGAGTTCATAGTTTATAGTTTTTAGTTCATAGTTTATAGGTCAAAGATAGAAATTAACAATATTGAAATGATTTAATATTAAAGACGAAGCTAACTTCATACCCTGCCCAATGGCTATCGGGAGGGTTTGGGGAAGTTTTTTTTATTTAAAACAAAAAACTTAATTTCAGCTCATTAACATATTTAGCATGCATTCATCCCGAAATTTTCTTTTTTATACGATTTTATTTATCATTTCCTTTTCGGGAATTAATGCACAGCACATTTCTACCTCACTCATTCCTAAAAAAGATTCGGTTAACGTTTACAACGAAATGTTTAACGACCGTACAGATGACCTGATGGAAAACCATCCGGCCGACGATATTTACAGTAATATTTGGAGATCTGACCGATTAAATCCTTACAAAATCCCAATCGATAGTTTACCCGACTCAGTTAAAATTGATTGTCGTAATTTTACAGTTCCTGTTCCGGGTATGATTACGTCCGATTTTGGTCCTCGCCGCTATCGTTATCATTATGGAACCGATTTGCGTGTAAATATTGGCGATACGGTTGTGTCTGCTTTTTCGGGACGTATCCGAATTATTGATTATGAGGCGCGTGGCTATGGGCATTATGTGGTTATTCGTCACGAAAATGGTCTCGAAACAGT